>JBAPPP010000301.1:0-8791 GCA_049280175.1 Rhodanobacter sp. | reverse complement strand
CTGCTGGGAGCGGCCGAGGACGCGGCCACCGGTAGCGCCAACGCGGCGCTGGCCGGGCTGCTGGCCAGCCTGGATCCGGCGACCGATGGCCGGTTCCACTTCGAGGTGACCCAGGGCGTGGAACTGGGTCGGCCCAGCCAGCTGCAACTGGCTGCACAAAAGGCGGGCAGTGTGATCACGGCCCAAGTGGGCGGCGCCTGTGTATCCGTCATGCACGGCATGCTCGATATCGATTGAACTGCCTCAGTTGCTGCAGCACGGCTTGACACAGCAAATTTAGATCGATTCAAATCGACCCATTCCGCGCGTCATTCCATAGCATTACGGGTCTGGCACGTCATGGGCTCGATCTGCCGTTGAGCCACGTGCGGCCATCGATCTGCGACACGTACAGGGGTCTGGAATGAACGAATCACGGCAGGTGTCAGAAGTCCTCGTTGCCCGCATGAGGCCGGCCTGGATCAGACGAATCGTGTTGTTGGCCTGCCTGCCGCTGAGCATGGCCGCCGCGGCAACCGATGCCACATTCCTGCGCTCGTTTGAGGCCGGTGAGCCGGCGCCACTGAAGGTGGAAGCGGCGTCCGCGTTCACCGTGAAAGTCGACGGTGGCCCCTCGGTGAAGGCGGCTCTTACGGCCAAGCCCCTCGTCGGCTTCAGCGGCATGCGTTCGCTACATTTCCAGGGCAATACGGGCGGAACACAGCAAGCGGAGCTGTTCGCCGTGAATCTGCCGGTGGCCGCCGACACGCAGCTGTCCTATCTGATCTTTCCCTGTTCGAACACGAACGACCTGAGCAATCCGGCGACCTATGTCGCCGTGGATCTGGTGTTCGACGACGGTAGCCGGTTGTCCACGCACAGCGCGCTGGACCAGCACCGCATCGGTGCCACGGCACGCGCGCAGGGCGACGGCCACACGCTGTATCCGGACCAGTGGAACTTCGTCTCGATCGACGTCGGCCATGTGGCGGCCGGTCGGCACATCCGCCAGATCGTGCTTGACCACGACGGGCCGGCCGCTGCGTTCGAAGGCTACGTCGACGACATCCGCATCGGCGCCAACCCTCCCGACACGCGCCAGCAACCGGCGGACTTCGTCGACACGCGTCGTGGCAGCAACGCGAACGGCAACTACTCCCGCGGCAATACGTTTCCGGCGATGGCGCTGCCGCATGGCTTCAATTTCTGGACGCCGGTAACCGACGCCAGCGGCAACTGGCTCTACCAGTACCAGGCCCACAACGGAGCGGACAATCGGCCGCGTCTGCAGGCATTCGCGCTGTCGCACGAACCGAGTCCGTGGATGGGCGATCGCCAGACCCTGCAACTGATGCCGGAGGCGCAGCCCGATGGTGTGCCGGTGCTCGATCGGACGGCGCGCTCGCTCAGCTTCAGCCATGACCACGAAACCGCGCGCGCCGACGGTTATCGCGTGTCGTTCGATAACGGCCTCGTCACCGAGATGACGCCGACTGACCACGCGGCGATGTTCCGCTTCACCTTCGCCGGTCCGCAGGCGCAGCTGGTATTCGACAATATCAACGACCACGGTGGCATCACGCTCGACCCGGCAACGCGAAGCTTCAGCGGCTATTCGGACGTGAAGAGTCGATTGTCCGCCGGCGCCACGCGACTGTTCTTCTACGGCTCGGTCGATCAACCGGTGCAGCACAGCGGCCAGCTTACCGGCGCGGGCCGCGATCATGTCGCCGCCTGGCTCGGCTTCGACACGCGGACGCAGAAAGTGGTGAACCTGCGCATCGCCACCTCGCTGATCAGCGTGGCTCAGGCCCGACACAATCTGGAGCTGGAGATCGCGCCTGACGACAGCTTCGACGACGTGCACGAACGTGCAAAGCAGCAGTGGAATGCGCAGCTCGGCATCGTCAGTGTGCAAGGCGCGAGCCGCGACGAGCTGACCACGCTGTACTCCAATCTGTACCGGCTGTTTCTCTATCCGAACGAGGCGTACGAAAACAGCGGCACAGCCGCGCAGCCGGCCTATCGTTACGCCAGCCCATTCTCAGCACCGACAGGCGCTGACACGCCTACCCAGTCCGGCGCACGCATCGTTGATGGCAAAGTGTTCGTCAACAACGGTTTCTGGGACACCTACCGCACCGCGTGGCCGGCCTACACGCTGCTCATGCCGCACCAGGCCGGCGAGATGATCGACGGCTTCGTGCAGCAATATCGCGATGGTGGCTGGATCGCGCGCTGGTCGTCGCCCGGCTTCGCCGACTTGATGGTCGGCACCAGCGCGGACGTGGCGTTCGCCGATGCGTGGCTGAAAGGCGTGCGCAACTTCGACGTGCGTTCGTTCTATCAATCCGCGCTGAAGGACGCTTCGGTGGTCAGCCCGCTGCAAGGCACCGGCCGCAAGGGACTGCAGCGTTCGATCTTCAACGGCTACACCGACACCGGCGTGGATGAAGGGCTGTCGTGGTCGATGGATGGCTATATCAACGACTTCGCGATCGGCAACCTGGCCAACGCGCTGGCCGCGCAACCCGCAGCGGATGATCCGTACGCCGCGAACTATGCAGACGACGCGCGCTACTACCACAACCGCGCGCTCGGTTACGCCAACCTGTTCGATCCCGAGGTCGGCTTCTTTGTCGGCCGCGATGCTGCCGGTCATTGGCGTTACGACAAGGCCGCGTTCGACCCGCTGCGCTGGGGCGGTGACTACACCGAGACCGATGCGTGGAACATGGCCTTCCACGCGCCGCAGGATGGCACCGGTCTCGCCGCGCTGTACGGCGGTCGCGCCGGGCTGGCAGGAAAGCTCGACGCATTCTTCGCCACGCCAGGCGAGTTCCATGTCGGCAGCTACGGCGATGCGATCCACGAGATGCTGGAGGCGCGCGATGTGCGCATGGGCCAGTACGGCCACAGCAACCAGCCCTCACACCACATCATTTACATGTACGACTTTGCGGGCCAGCCGTGGAAGGCGCAGGACAAAGTGCGCGACGTGCTGTCGCGTCTCTACGTCGGCAGCGAGATCGGCCAGGGCTACGTCGGCGACGAGGACAACGGCGAGATGTCCGCCTGGTACGTGTTCAGCGCCGCCGGCTTCTATCCCTTGCGCATGGGCACGCCCGAATACGTGATCGGCGCGCCGTACTTCCCGCATATGGATATCCGGCTGGAGAACGGCAAGCACATCGTGATCGATGCGCCCGCCGTCAGTGACACCAACCGCTACGTGCAGAGCCTGCTCGTGAACGGTCAGCCATGGAACAAGCTGACGCTGCCACATGCGCTGCTGGCACAGGGCGCAAATCTGGATTTCGTGATGGGCCCGAAACCTTCGCGCTGGGCGAGTGACGAAGCTGCGTTGCCGCCATCGCTCACCACGCAGGGCAAGCCACAGCCGCTGCACGACCTCATCGACGCTGCAGCAGGCGAAACCACCAGCGCACCGGTGATCCCGCAGCTGGCCGCTCTGTTCGACAACGACAGCACAACCGAAGCCACATTATCCGTGGGGCCATCCATCGTGAGCTGGCATTTCCCGCAGCCACGGCGCGTGGATATGCTCACACTCACCTCCGGTGCCAGCGCAGTAGCGCCCTCCGACTGGCAGCTGCAGGCATCCACCGATGGCAAGCACTGGCACACATTGGATACGCGTCAGCACGAGAACTTCGCGTGGCCGTTACAGACGCGGGCTTTTGGCGTTCGTACGCCGGGTAGCTTCGCGTACTACCGGCTGAGGTTTTCACAAGCTGCGGGAGGCGCTGCCAGGGCCTTGGCGGAAATCGAATTGATCGGGCCAGCGCCGGCAGCGAAGTAGCGCCTGGGGCTATCGATGGGCCCGGACGCTGGCAGCAGCGTCCGGGCGCGGGATCGGATTCCGTTCGCAGCCACGCCACCCAAGCGCATCAGCAGGTCGCGCCGGTTGTCCGTTGCCGCATCCAGCACGCGATGCTCATGCGGTCGCGTGTGGCCGGGAGCACTTCGTGCTCGAATTGCGCCGAGAGAAACAGCAGCAAGGTACCGGCCTGTGGATAGATGTCGCGATGCGACTGATCGGCAAGGTGTAGCCGCAGCGCGCCGCCCTCGGCTTCCTGCCATGCATCGTTGAGATAGAACACGGCCGAGACCACGCGCGCATCGTTGTCGCGCAGCTGGTCGAGATGGCGCGCGTAACCGGCGCCGGGCTGATACACCGCGTAATGCGATTCGCTATCCACCAGACCGAGCATCAGCGAACGATTGAGCTCGATCCGCAGCAGCTCGATGCGATCGGCGAACGCCTGCTGCGGCACGCTCAACGCGTCGGATTCAAACCAATGCGTGCTGTCGCCACGCAGCAACGAGCTATCGCGATCGGCACCCACCCGCGCCGGCGTCAGCTGCCGCGCGTCGTGCATTGCCGAGCATTCGTTCGTCAATGCAAGCGTCTGGGCTGGTGACATCAGGCCCTGCAGGACGCACCAGCCATCCGCGGCGAGCGAGGCTGTCGCGGTATCAAACTCATTGGAGCGGGTAGGCATCGGTGGCCCGGGTTGTGCGCGGAAACGCGAAGTTGCCCGACGCGCGCACGCAGGACTCGACCAAGCACAGGAAGCAAGCACCCCGTCGGCAGGGACCGGTGGGGAAGATCAACGCAGCATACTGTGCAAACCCGGTATACGCCGGCAAGTGTTGCGCCGGCGTGTTGGCAACTAGCGTTTGCGCAGCGGTTCCAGCAGGGATGACAGGCCGTTGTGATCGAGCTCCAGCATCAACGCCAGCAGGCGACCCAGTTCGCCGTTCGGGAAACCCTTACGCGCAAACCAGGCCAGGTAGGCCCCGGGCAAATCGGCGATCAGGCGACCTTTATATTTACCGTACGGCATACGCACGGTCACCAGCTTCGGTAGATCTTCCGCTTCCATCGACAGGGTTCCGGCCGCGCTACCTGGCGAACAACTGCGCGCCGTCCGCAAACGCCTTGAACTCAAGCGCATTGCCGCAGGGATCAAGCAGAAACATCGTAGCCTGCTCGCCCGGCTGGCCCTTGAAGCGGATGTGTGGCGCGACCACAAAGCGCGTGCCAGCGGCCTGTAGCCGAACGGCCAGCGCCTGCCATGCGTCCATCGAAAGCACCACGCCGAAGTGGCGCACCGGCACGTCATCGCCATCCACACCGTGTGCTGCCACCGCTCGCGCTTCCTCCGGCGCCAGGTGCGCCACGATCTGGTGCCCGTAAAAATCGAAGTCTACCCAGTCCGCGCTGGAGCGACCCTCGGGGCAGCCCAGCAGGTCGCCGTAGAAAGCGCGTGCGTTCCTCAGCGATGTGACCGGAAAGGCGAGGTGGAACGGCGGCAGTTCATGCATGGAAGAGTCCCGCAGCAGGAGCACGCAGCTTCGCGGGCGACGAATTCGCCGTCAACCTGCCATAAATGGCAGTAAGCGCCTGCGCCCACCGGATTCATGCGTATCGAGATGCCGGACAAGCGCTACCATTCACGCAGGGACCCAAGGGGAGAGCAACATGATTCTCGGCATGTCGGCGTTTCTTTTCGTGCACGTTCTGTTGAGCCTGATCGGCATCTTCACCGGCTTCGTCGTGATGTACGGACTGCTGACCGCGCAGCGTCTGGACGGCTGGACGCTATGGTTCCTCGCCACTACCGCGGCGACCAGCGTGACCGGCTTCTTCTTTCCGTTCCATGGCTTCACGCCTGCGATCGGCGTGGGCATCGTGTCGGTGATCGTGCTGCTGGCCGCCATAGCCGCACGCTACTCGTTTCATCTGGCTGGCCACTGGCGCGGCACCTACATCGTGACAGCCGTGTTCGCGCTATACCTGAATACGTTCGTGCTGGTCGCGCAAGCGTTTCAGAAAGTGCCCGCCCTGCACGCGCTCGCGCCGAAAGGTTCCGAGCCACCTTTTGCCATTGCCCAGGGCATCGTGCTGCTGTTTTTTGTCGTGGCCGGCGCGCTTTCGGTTCGGCGTTTCCGACCGGTCAGCTGAAGACGGTTGAGCGGATCGGCTAAGCCCATCGAGTCCTTCCGCTCACGGCTTCACAAACCGCAGCGTCATCCGGTCCGACTCGCCGACGACCTTCATCTTCGCGTGCTCGCTGTCAGGGCCGGCCAGATCCGGTGGCAGGCGGTGCACGTTGACGTCTTCCGGGTCGTCGGGGTTGGCGTTGATCTGCGATACGCCGGCCACGCGGAAGCCGGTCTTGAGGGCGAGCGCGATCAGGTAGTCCTCGGGGATGCGGTGCAGGGTCTTGCTGCTGTCCTCGGCATCGGCAAAGGGTTTCGCGCGGTGTTCGGTGAGGCCGAGCACGCCGCCGGGCTTGAGCACGTTGAACGCGGCCTTGAACACGGCGTCCAGCGTATCCGGGCTGTGGTTGAGCCAGTCATGCGTGTTGCGGAACGTGAGCACCATGTCGGCGGAGTTGTCGGGGCCCAGGTTTACCTGCATCGGTGGCGCGAACGGCACGATCTTTTCGATGTGCCCGTACACAGTTGGGTCGGCTTTGAGCTTCGCGGTGAACTTCACCGACGACGGCGCGGCTTCGATCAGGTGGCCGTGCGCGTAGAGGAACGGCGCGAGGATTTCGGTATACCAGCCGCCGCCGGGCGCCACCTCGATCACCGTCATGTCCGGCTGGATGCCGAAGAATTGCAGGGTCTCGATGGGATGGCGGTAGCGGTCGCGCGCCTGGTTTGCGGCCGAGCGCCAGTGGCCATTGACCGCCTGTTGCAGCGCGGCGGTGGTGCTATCGGCTGTAGTGGTGGCCGCGGCGCTGGCGGCGGGCACCAGTAGCGTGCCGGCCAGCAGGATGAGCAACTTGCAGGTGTGGCGGAACATGGTTCGACCCTCCCGACGGTGAGCTTTCAAGATTACGCCGAAACGTGGACGGCGGAGGAAACGGGCGCCCTGCCGATCGAACATGACTTATCGCATGGCATGACTTTCCTCATGGGGCGCCACGCGACAAACCACCTAGGCTGCGTCATCCGCCCCGGGACCTGATCGAGCGACAAGCGATGGACAGCCGCAAGCGTTGGTGCAGAACTTCTTCGATCGTCGTGTTTACCGCATTGACCCTGATCGGCGTGGGCGCGGCGCAGGCGTCCGTACCGTCGCGGCAGGATGGTTCCAGCGAAGGCATCGCTGCCCATCCCGGCTGCGAACGGCTCGATGCGCGCGCCTGTCTCGACCTCGCGCTGACCGCGATGGGTGGCCGCGACAATCTGGCGGCGATCGACAACGTACAGTTGGACGTGATCGGCCACACCGCACTCACCGAGCAGTCGTATCGGCAGGCACCGTTCATCACCAGTTACGAGCGCGATCAGCTGACCGTGGATTTCGACAAGGGCCGATTGCTCAACCACAGTCACGGCGTGTGGCCGGAAGCCGATCCGCATCAGTCGGAAAGTGATCTGACCCTCATCGCCACCACACAGGCTTGCGTGTATCACGCAAAGGATGGCGATACGCCATGTTCGCTGTCCGATCTGGACGACACCCGCGCCACCCTCGCACTGGGGCCGGAGCGGCTGCTGCTCACCGCGGCGGCTGCGCCCGATCTTCGTTTCGCGAGTAGCGAGTGGCTGCGCTCCACCGCGCACAGCGTGCTGGAGTTCAACTGGACCGGCCAGCCCGTGCGCGTGCTGCTCAATCCGTTCAACCATTTGCCGGATGCAGTCGAGCGCACCGCGACGTTCCAGGATTTCTGGTTCGCCTGGGGCGACGTCGAGCAGCGGGTCTACTACGACAACTGGAAATTGCAGCACGGCGTGGTGCTGCCGACCCATCGGATCGAGCAACGCAATGGCGTGTGGTGGCAGTCCACGCAGATACTCGACGCCAGCTTCAATACGAAGCTGGACGACAAGACGTTCGCCATGGACGCGAAGGTGGCGGCAAAGGTTGGGCAATCGAAGGGTTGGAATCGCGACTTCAGCGATCAGCACCACGTCGAACTGGCGCCAGGCATCGAGCTCTACCGTGGCGCGTGGAATGCCACCCTGATCAAGCAGGACGACGGTGTGCTGGTGCTGGAGGCGCCGATCTCGCCGCACTACATGCAAGGTGTGCTGGCCAAGGCGCACAGCACTTTCCCTGGCGTACCGGTGAAGGGCGTGCTGTCCAGCTCCGATTCCTGGCCGCATATGGCCGGGGTGCGCGAGGCGGTGGCCGAAGGCTTGCCGGTGGTCATCCTCGATTTGAATCAGCCGCTGCTGGACCGGCTGGTCGCTGCGCCGCACCGCTTGCAACCGGACCGTCTGCAGACCTCACCGAAGTCGCCCCACTGGCGCGTCGTCTCCGGCAAGCAGGAGATCGGCAGCGGAGCGAACCGGGCCGTGATTTACCCGTTGCGCGGCGCGTCGACCGAGCGCCAGTTCATGGTGTATTTCCCCGAGCACAAACTGCTGTATGCCAGTGACACGCTGGCGCTCAACGCCGACCACACGCTCTACGATCCACAACTGGTACACGAAGTGGTGCAAGCCGTTGCGCGCGAACACCTGCAGGTGGAGACGGTATACGCGATTCACGAAGGGCCGACGCCATGGCACGACGTAGTAGGCATGGTCGATGCCGCCATGAAGTGACCGCGTCGACCGACATTTCATCGGGCTGGCGTTAGCATCAGCCCTTCCGCAATGACCCGGGGCAAGATCCATGCGCAAGAAATGGTGGTGGTTGCTTTGCCTGCTGGCGACGCCGGCATTCGCCTCGCCGCAACTCGACAAGCTCACGCTGCCGGCAGGTTTCCATGTCGCGGTGTATTCGGATCAGGTGCCGAACGCGAGAGAGATTGCACTGGGC
>JBAPPP010000300.1:0-3705 GCA_049280175.1 Rhodanobacter sp. | reverse complement strand
GGCGCTTTCAATTGCAGGGATCAGCGCGCCAGGAGGCGGAGGCATTCATGGCCATGGTGTATGGGGCCATGTTGGCGGCGCGTGCCTATGGCGACCCAAAGGTCTTCAGCGACATCGTGGCGAGTGCACTGAAAAGGCTCGCGCCTGCCCGCGCACGCTAGTCTGCGCGAAACGCGCCCCGACCCGCGACGGATATTTCTTCGACGCTCGATGGCGGTTCGACTTGCCTCGTCAACTATCCGTCGAGCGCGTGATTGCCTCCCACTGGTCGATCTCCTCCGCCAGCAAAGACAGCTTCTGACGCACCAAGTCAATCGCATCGCTTCCGAGCAACAGATGCGCTGGTGGCGAGTCACTGTCGATCACATCAAGCATCGCCCGCGCCGCTTTTGTGGGATCCCCAAGCTGGCTTCCGCTCTTTTGCCGACGGGCCTCCCGGATAGGGTCGAATAGCCCGTCGTAATCAGCAATGGAGCGGGGCGCTCGGATCATCGAACGTCCTGCCCATTCCGTGCGGAACGAGCCGGGCGCTACCGCCGTGACGGCAATACCGAAAGGCTTCACTTCCTTGCCGACTGTTTCGGAAATGCCTTCCAGGGCGAACTTGCTGCCGCAGTAGTAGGAAATGCCAGGCAGCGTGATATGGCCGCCCATCGAAGTGATGTTGAGGATGTGCCCCCTGCGTCGCCCTCGCATGTAGGGCAACACGGCCTTCATCATGGCCACGGCGCCAAAGACATTCACTTCGAACTGTCGCCGCATATCCGACAGCGGCGACTCCTCCAGGATGCCTTCGTGACCATATCCGGCGTTGTTGACCAGCACGTCTACTGGACCAACGGTTTCCTCAATGTCGGCAACGACACCATCGATCGCATCGAAGTGAGTGACATCCAGAATGCGACCTATGGCATCTCCGTTAGCAAGCGCTTCGAACTCATGACGCGCTTGCTCACCTCGAACGGTTCCAACCACGCGATGACCCATAGCCAGAGCCTCCCGGGCCAGGGCCCTTCCGAACCCGCTGCTGACCCCGGTTACTAATAAGGTTTTGGTTGCTGACATGGCGGTTGCTCCTCTGGCTCGCGAATGTGGCTTGCACAATAGGTAGTTTTAGAGTCATCTTCCTCGCCTGATGATCTTGATTTCTTGCCTATTTCTATGAATCACCATCGCCCTGCGAACGAGCTCGAGCTAGCAGATGAGAGCCGTCGTGTGACGGCCCTTGCTCGAGAGTTGGCCCCGCAGGAGGGATACAACCTCACGGCTTTGCCTGGCGTGCGCATCCTGCGCTCGGATCGCGTCCTGTCCCAGACTCCAGTTTTGTACGACCCCGGCATCGTGATCGTGTGCCAGGGATGCAAGCGCGGCTATTTTGGCGATCAGATTTATGTTTACGACGAGCAGCATTACCTGGCAGTCGCCGTGCCAGTCCCATTCACCATGGAATCCGATGGCACACCCGAGCGTCCTCTGTTGGCCATCTATATGCATCTCGACTTTCAGATGGCTGCTGATCTGATGCTCCAGATCGCCCAACATCAGTCGCCCATGGCTGAGGATGCGCCACTCAGCATGATGTCCAGCCTTATGGACTCAGCGCTGCGAACGTCCCTCCTGCGATTCCTGGAAGCCATGAGCCAACCATTGGACGCAGCGGTTCTCGGGCCAGATCTCTTGCGTGAACTTTATTTCCGCGTACTCACCGGCGCGCAGGGCGCTGCGCTGCGCTCAGCCCTGGGAATGCAGGGACAATTCGGCAAGATAGGAAAGGCACTTCGCCACATCCATGCTGCTTATGCCCAGCCGATCAATCTGGCGCAATTGGCCAGAGAGGCTGACATGAGTGTCCCCACGTTCCACAGCCATTTCAGATCGGTAACCCGAACATCGCCGATGCAGTACCTCAAGTCGACGCGACTACATCAGGCCCGCCTGTTGATGGCTCGCCAGGGGATGACTGCGGAGGCAGCCGGCTACGCCGTGGGGTATGAAAGCGCGTCGCAGTTCAATCGAGAGTTCAAACGCCTCTTCGGGCTGCCGCCGGTTGCGGAAGTGAGGCGCATGAGGAACAACTTTCTGGTACCTCCTGCGCAAGCGGCGCCGGATTTCGTTTCATCACATTGAGGTAGTGCGGCACGGCCTCTAAGTGCGAAATGGTGGCCATGCGGAGAGCCATTCGCAGCCAAAAGCGGATTAGGGTAGGGCAATTGGCATTGCTTATCGTGGGTAGGGTGCTAGCTCCGTTCTATGCGTCGGATCCCATGGCGCACGCCAGTATCGTCAGGGAGATCCGTAGCGGGCCGTCGGGATAGGATCGTGCTGTTGTTGATCATCGTGACGCCACCGGTAGAAGTGGAACGGTTGGCGCAAGCCAATGCAGTCGTGCGAAGTCGGTGTTGTCGGCGCTGTCGCTGCCACTGCTGATCAGAGGATAGGGGCTGGACGACTCGTTGAACGGTCTGCGAAATTCAGGCGCCACGTCGGCCGAACAATACGCACGGTAGCTTGCACTGAGCAGAAGCATCTCATTTTAGGTATGAATTTAGGTAGGAATTGATTCTTTCATTACGACATGTTTCTTCATATCAATGACTTGATGAGAGCCTTTGGTCTACCTCTTGCATCACTCAATGATTTCAAGACGCCATTGGGCTTAACCCACTTGCGACTGCCTGGCAAGGAACGACTGGATCACGAGATTCATTGGATCGCGCGTATCAACGGCGAGAGTTCGCCGTCGGTAGCACCCAGTCTCAAGCGCTCTATAAAACAAGCCCAGTACATAGCCTGCTCTGATCCGCATTAGGGTAAGGACATGGATGACCGATATTCGGCATTTTTTCGACATCATCGCCGTACAGCGATGGATATCGATGACTCTAGAAAGGGTACGAGGTTTTTCATTGACGACCTCGGACATATCCTGACGGTCGATGCCATGAACATGAAGGCCTGGAAATCCTCACTAACAGCGAGTCCCGCGCGTTCATACGAGGACGGTGATAGCTAAACTTTCTCGGGGTGGGATACCTATGGAGTAACGGATTCTTTGCCGGGTGCGTATTTTTCCGAAATGAGCCACCCGTTCGCCACGGGCATATCGGCTATCACGCCAGTTTCGAGTAGCTGCCCGACCATGGCGAGCAACTCCCCGCTGTCGGCAGGCTTCAGCAAGGTGGCGGTGAATGCCAGCATGGGATCCAGCCCTGGCGGTCTGCGGGGTGGCAGCGCTGAATAGAGCAGCACGGGCAATGCCGGATGCTGCGCACGTAACACCTGCAGCAGTTCCCAACCATCCATACCGGGCATGCTCTGATCAGTCAGCACCAGCTCCACCGACTGTCGTTGCAGGAGCATCACTGCTGCATAACCATCCGCAGCGGCGACGCTGCAGAAACCGCTGCCATCGAGCAGGTCGCATAGCAGTTCGCGACTTTGCAACTGGTCGTCTACTACGAGGATGACGCGGCCAGCTCCATCCACCTCGATATGGGAGTGAGCACCGATCTCGGGTTCAAGCTCGTCTTCGTTGGCTAGCGGCAACGTAAGCGTGAAGCTGACGCGGCAGCCACCGAGGTCGGCATCGTCGATCTGCGGCTGGCTGCCCATCAACTGCAGCAGCTGCGTAACAATGGATAGCCCCAGCCCGCTACCGTCGTGTCGTGTCGCATTGCTGCCGCGGGCAAACGGTAGCAACAGGTG
>JBAPPP010000299.1:0-5475 GCA_049280175.1 Rhodanobacter sp. | reverse complement strand
CCCACACAGGCCAAAACCGATCAGAGCAACCGATTGACCAGCCGATCGAGCCGGGTACGGTTCAAGCGTCTCAGTTGCTTGCGCACCTCCGCCGGATAATGACGAGGGCTTTCCAACGCAAGATCATCGGACAGCCGTGTGGCATGTCGCCTCAACGCCGCCCACTCAGCCTGATGCTTCGCATGCAACAGTCGCGCGGGGTCGCGCAGCACCAACCCGTTTTCCAGATCCAGCGCCCACGCGCGTGGATTGAGATTGTTGCCGGTGAGCACGGCGACGTCGTCATCGATAAACAACCCTTTCAGGTGATAACTGTTGTCGCCGTCGCGCCACAGATAGATATTCAGTTGGCCGCTGGCGATCTGTCGACGATGCGCACGCGCGAACCGACGCAGATTGTTTTCATAGAGATAGGGCAACAACCCAATGGTCTTGAATGGCTGTCCCGGCGGGATGTAGAAATCGTTGGCGGTCTTGTCGCCGATCATGATGTCGATCGTGCAGCCGCGTCGCAGCAACTGGCCCAGCACGACACGCACCGGCTTGGGCAAATTGAAATAGGGCGTCAGCAGAATCACCCGCTCGCGCGTGCTGCGCAACAGCGCCAGCAAGGTATCGTTGAGCGCGTTGTCGGTGCGACCGAAACCGAGCAGCGGCGTCACCGCCACGTCGACTGGCCCCAGCGGCTCGCGCGGCACTTCGTAGTGAGCCTGCTGCAACGCCTGGCGGAATTCGCGGATCGGCCCCAACAAGGTACGCGTCGCCGGCACCTCGGGCACATTCAAGCGGCGCACGGCATCGCTGCCGAAAAAACCGTGATGCACGAAATCGGCCATCGCATCGGCCAGTCCGCGATGCCGCAGCAGATGGTAACGATCGAGCCGGTAACGCCCCTGCCGCTGCAGGTAAACGTCATTCAGACTCGCCCCGCTGTACAGCACGGCATCGTCGATCACGAAACCCTTCAGGTGCAGCACGCCGAACAGCTCACGGTTCTGCACCGGCACACCATAGACCGCCACCCCCGGCCCAAGGCGCTCGGCATACTCACGGTACATGCCGGCATTGCCTTCACTCTTCTGCTTGCCGATCAACCCACGCCGCGCACGATGCCAATCGACGAACACCGAAATCTGCAACGCCGGATGCGCAGCCTTCGCCGCATACAACGCATCCAGCACCTCGCGGCCACCTTCGTCGTCCTGCAGGTACAGCGTCACAATCACGATGCGGCGCGTGGCCTGTGCGATGTGCTGCAGCAGCGTCTTCCGAAACGCCGCAGGATCCGGCAGCACCTCGATCTCAGCGGCCGGCAACGCGAATGACGGCAACGCATCCAGCAGCGTGTGCGCCTTCGGTGCGCGCAGCGGCGAAAGAATCCGCCGCGCCAGGCGACGGGGCGTGGTCATCAGCTTGTTCATCGGTGGTATGACATCCGCAACATTGCCCATCATCGCAAACCGTGACGGGTGCGCCTACCCCGAAAGGGACTGCCCTGCCGAAGGCCAGGCATGAAAAAGGCGCCGCCTGGGCGCCTTCGATTCCAGCCTTTGCTGCAACTCAGCCGCCCTTGACCGGAAAGGTCTGCGCGTTGCCGGGACCCGTATTCGGGATCGCTGGCGTGCCCGGTGAAGTCGCCGGCGCAATCTGGCGTGCACCGCACAGGTAGGCGCCCCACGGCTGCGAACCATCCGTCGGCTCGGCCAGCGGCTTGATGGTGTCGGCATGCATCTGCGCCGCCTGATTGCGCGCCATCACTTCCAGTTCGTCACGCACGGTGATGTCGTTGCGATCGATCGGGCCCACCCGGTCCATCACGGAGACGGTGACTTTGCCCAGATCGCGGCAGGCGGAAACGTCACCGCTCCAGGCCGTGTGCACGTTGCGGGCGGCATCGTCCAGGGTGATGCCCCAGGTGCAGGCACTCAGCATCAGCACGGGGGCGAGCAACAACAGGGTCTTGCGCATGGATGGCTCCGCAGCGGTGGACTTGAAAAAGAAGGCGTCTGGGTCGTCGCCGACACAGGGCCCATCCTAACGCGAGGGCGCCGGCGCGTCCCCCAACGGATCCAAAACGCGGATTGGGTGGGCTGACGCCATGCGCTTGCGCGCGATCTGGCCGATTGAATGACTGTCCGGTTGTCCGGTTGTCCGGCGAGCGACAGGCGGCTGTCCGCGGACATGTTCGGGATCCTGGTCGAGATCAAGAACATACTTACATATCAACTATTTATGCTGCGCAAAATAGTTGGCACACCACTTGCTCTCCCAAGACTACAGGGCTTAATCCATTCAACGGAGAGATGATCATGAAATACGAAACATTGATGTTGCGCAGCCTGTTTGCCGCCTGCTTTGCCTTGAGCGCGCTGGTCCTGGGTGCGATGGTGACGACCACGCCGCCGACCGTGCAGCTGGCCTCGAATCAAAGTCTCGGCTCGATCCTGCTGACCGCGCCGACAAGCTGCGCGCTGCCGGCGGACGGTGTCGTCTGCCCGCGTCTGCCCGGTTGAATGCGCCCGGTGCACTGATTGAAGGAAGTGTTCGGCGCAACCGTGTCGGAGCAGGCGATAATGACTGGATGCTGCATGTCATCCTGTTCCGCCCCGAGATCCCGCCGAACACCGGCAACGTGATTCGCCTGTGCGCGAATACCGGCGCCATGCTGCACCTGATCCGCCCGCTGGGCTTCGCACTTGATGACGCCCGTCTGCGCCGCGCCGGACTGGACTACCACGAGTACGCCAGCATTTCCGTGCATGACGATCTGGCCAGCTGTCTAGCCGCGATCGGCACACCCCGCGTATTCGCCTTCACCACCCGCGCGCAGGTCGCCCACGTCGACGCACGTTTTGCCGACGGTGATGCACTGCTGTTCGGCTGCGAAACGTCCGGCTTGCCGGCTGACGTGCTGGACGCGATCCCAGCCGCGCAACGCCTGCGCCTGCCGATGTGCCCGGACAGCCGCAGCCTGAATCTGTCCAACACGGTGGCCGTGGCCGTCTACGAAGCCTGGCGCCAGCTCGGCTTTGCCGGAGCACACCCTGTGCGCGACCCCTCTGCGTCGGTCGGCCAAAGCCCCTGAGCGCACACTGCGGCGCCTACAGATTGTGGTCAGCACGGCTACAATCGCCCGATGAATGCCGCCACTCCCAACTCCTGGTTACCGCAACCACTGCGCAAACTCGCCGGTCGCGCACTGGAAACCGCGCTGAACCACACGCTCTCGCTCGATCCGGATACCCAGCAGCGGCTTGCCGCGCTGAACGGCCGCAGCGTGCAGTTGCATCTGCGCGGGCCAGAAATCGCGCTGGCGGTGACCGTGGAAGATGCACGCCTGATCGTCGGACCACCGCTGGAAGACAGCCAGCTGCGCGTCGCCGCCACGCCCGGTAGCCTGTTGGCGATGCTGTTCCGCCGCGACGATGATGGCATCGCACCGGGCAAGGTGGAGATCGCCGGAGACGCCGAGCTGGCCCGCCGACTCGAAAAGCTCGCCAGCAAGTTCGCCCCGGATTTCGAGGAAGCCTTCGCCCGCACGTTCGGCGATGTGATGGGCGTGCCGCTGGCCAAAGCCGTACGCAAGGGGCTAGCCCATGCGCGCGAAACGGCGGCGCACCTCACTGAAGATGGCGCCGACTGGCTGCGTGAGGAAGCGCGCGTCGCACTGGCGCCGGGCGAGGTCGAAGGCTTTCTCGATGGCGTGGACAACCTGCGCGATCGCAGCGAGCGGCTGGAATCGCGCGTGCAGCGACTCGTCCAGCGCCTGCAGGGCAACGCCGCGTGACGCCGCTGAAAGTCGTGCCAAGGCTGCTGCGGGTTGCCTCGGTCTTGCTCGCTTACCGGCTCGACGAGCTGGTCGACGCCGCGCATCTGTTCCGTCCGCTTAAATTGGTACGGCCATTGCTGGCGCGCCCCCGCGCCAACGTCGCGCAACTGCCGCGTGGCGAACGCCTGCGTCTGGCGTTGACCGAGCTGGGGCCGATCTTCGTCAAGGCCGGACAGGTGCTGTCGACCCGGCGCGACCTGATACCGGCCGATATCGCCGACGAGCTGTCATTGCTGCAGGATCAGGTCGCTCCGTTTCCCGGCAGCGAAGCGCGCGCGATCGTTGAGCGCGAGCTGAAATCGCCCATTGGCCATCTATACGCCCAATTCGACGAAACCCCGCTCGCTTCCGCCTCGATCGCCCAGGTGCATGCCGCCACGCTGCACGATGGCCGCGAAGTGGTGGTGAAAGTGCTGCGCCCTGGCATCGATGCGCAGATTGCCCGCGACGTCCGGCTACTGCATTCGCTGGGCGAACTGGCGCAGCGCTGGCATCCGAATGCCGACAAGATCCGCCCGCTCGACGTGGTCGCCGAAGTTGAGAAAATGCTGGAGAACGAGCTGGACCTGCAGCGCGAAGGCGCCAGCGCCAGCCTGCTCAAGCGCAACTTCGACAGCGGCGTCGACCTGTACGTGCCCACCGTGCACTGGGAGCTGACCGCGCAGCGCGTGCTGACGCTGGAGCGCGTGCACGGCATCAGTTCGGACGACATCGCCGCGATCGATGCGGCCGGACTTGACCGCAAGGCGCTCGCCGCGAAGGGCGTGCGGGTGTTCTACGAGCAGGTGTTCCGCGACAATTTCTTCCACGCCGACGCCCACCCCGGCAACATCTGGGTCGACGCGACGCGCACCGCCGAACCACGTTTTATCGCGCTTGATTTCGGCATCATGGGTTCGCTGCCGGAGGCTGACCAGTACTGGCTGGCGCAGAACTTCATCGCGCTGTTCGAGCGCGACTATGCGCGCATCGCGCAGTTGCATGTTGCTGCCGGCTGGATGCCTGCCGACGTGCGCCTGGATGAACTGGAAGCAGCGGTGCGCACGGTATGCGAACCATATTTCACCCGACCGCTGTCGCAGATCTCGTTGGCCGAGCTGGTGGTGAAGCTGTTCCAGACAGCGCGCCGTTTCGAACTTACACTGCAGCCGCAACTGATCCTGCTGCAGAAGACCTTGCTGAATATCGAAGGCGTCGGGCGCATGCTCGATCCCGAGATCGATATCTGGGCGGTAGCGCATCCGGTACTCAAGCGCATCCTGCGTGAGCGCTACAGCCCCTTGCGCACGCTGCGCGAAGTGCGCAAGCGCGTGCCCGAATGGCTGAACAGCGCACCGCAGATACCCGAACTGGTACGCGATGCACTGCGCCAGATCGGCCGCGGCGAACAACGCACGGTGAGCGATCCGCAGGCACTCAAGTTGCTGCGCGATCAGGCACAACGCCAGCACAAGCTGCTCGCCTGCAGCCTGCTCGGCAGCTCATTGCTGATTGGCGCCACGCTGTTGTGGACGCTGACGCCGCAGCACGGCATCTGGCCGCCGCTGCTGATCGCTGCTGCCGGGCTGCTGTCCTTCCGTATCGGCTGGCCGCGTTCGCAGTGACGTGAGCCTGCACCTGTGGGAGCGACTTCAGTCGCGATGCTT
>JBAPPP010000298.1:0-2397 GCA_049280175.1 Rhodanobacter sp. | reverse complement strand
CCGAAACTCGCGCATGACAGTTCAACCAACACCTTGATCCGGCGCTATCGCCAGTTGCGTGATGCTCAAAAGCCGGGAGCATCCGCATGAGCCAGAAGATCAGCCCACTGGCCGGCAAGCCGGCGCCAAAGTCGATCCTGGTCGACGTCCCGAAACTGCTGGCCGCCTACGTCGACCTCAAGCCCGATCCTTCGGTGCCGGCGCAACGCGTCGCTTTCGGCACGTCAGGTCATCGCGGCAGTTCATTCGATCGCAGCTTCAACGAGTGGCACATCCTGGCGATCAGCCAGGCGATCTGCGAGTACCGCCAGGGCAAGGGCATCGACGGTCCGCTGTTCATCGGCGCCGATACCCACGCGCTGTCGCAGCCGGCGTTCGAGAACGCGCTGGAAGTGCTGGCCGCGAACGGCATCGAGACAATGATCTCGACCGGTGGTGAATTCACGCCGACGCCGGCGGTGTCGCACGCGATCCTGGTTTACAACAAAGGCCGCACGAGTGGCCTGGCCGATGGCATCGTGATCACGCCATCGCACAACCCGCCCGACAACGGCGGCTTCAAGTACAACCCGCCGAACGGCGGCCCGGCCGATACCGACATTACCGGCTGGGTGCAAAACCGCGCCAATGCATTGCTCGAAGCCGGCCTGAAGGACGTCAAGCGCATGCCGTTCGCGCAGGCTCGCAAGGCCGCCACGACACGCGAGCACGATTACCTCAACCTTTACGTCGCCGATCTCGCGAACATCATCGACTTCGACGTGATCCGCAGCGCCGGCATTCACATGGGCGTCGATCCACTCGGCGGCGCCGGCGTGCACTACTGGAAGCCGATCGCCGATCGCTACAAGCTCGACCTCACCGTGGTCAGCGACAAGGTCGATCCGCAATTTGCGTTCATGACGGTGGATTGGGACGGCAAGATCCGCATGGACCCGTCCTCGAAATACGCGATGCAGCGGTTGATCGGCCTGAAGGACACCTACGATGTCGCGTTCGCCTGCGACACCGACCATGATCGCCACGGCATCGTCACGCGTAGCAGCGGCCTGATGGAGCCGAATCATTATCTGTCGGTGCTGGTCGATTACCTGTTCCAGCATCGTCCGCAATGGAGTCCCAAGGCAGCGGTCGGCAAGACGGTGGTCAGTACCGCGCTGATCGATCGCGTGGTCAAGCGGCTGGGTCGTCAGTTGTATGAAGTGCCGGTCGGATTCAAATGGTTTTCCGAAGGCCTGTTCGACGGTTCACTCGGATTTGGCTGTGAGGAAAGTGCCGGCGCATCGCTATTGCGCCGCGACGGCTCGGTGTGGACGACCGACAAGGATGGCCTGGTGCCGGCGCTGCTGTCCGCCGAGATCACCGCACGCCAAGGCAAGGATCCGGGCGAGTTGTATGCACAGCTCGCCAAGGAACTCGGCGAGCCCTTTGCCAACCGGGTTGAGGCTGCTGCCACCCCGGCGCAGCAGGCGAAGCTGTCCAAGCTGTCGCCCGATCAAGTGCACAGCGATCAACTGGCCGGCGAGAAGATCGAACAGGTGCTCGACAAGGCGCCAGGCAACCAGGCGGCTATCGGCGGTATCAAGGCGATCACCGCCAGCGGCTGGTTCGCAGCGCGCCCGTCCGGCACCGAAGCGATCTACAAAATCTACGCAGAAAGCTTCAAGAGCCCAGAGCATCTGCAGAGCCTGCTGGCCGAAGCACAGAAGATCGTCGACGCAGCGATTGGCGGCACATGAGCGATCGCAACAAGGACGCCGGCACTCACGCCACGAGGCTGTTTTCCGGTGACCCACTGAAGGAAAGCCGGCATGCGTTCACGCCATCCTGAGCGCCATCGCACCAGCCGCATCGGCTGGTTGCGCGCGGCCGTACTGGGCGCGAACGATGGCATCGTATCGACCGCCAGCCTCGTGCTCGGCGTGGCAGCGGCGCATGCGAGTCATGCCGGCATCCTGGTGGCCGGCGTTGCCGGACTGGTGGCTGGCGCGATGTCGATGGCGGCAGGCGAATACGTGTCGGTGCACTCGCAAGCCGACAGCGAGGACGCCGAACTGCAAAAAGAGCGTCATGAGCTGCATACCGACAACGAAGGTGAACACAAGGAACTGGCGGCGATCTACGTTGGCCGCGGGCTGGATCCGGCCTTGGCCAGACAGGTCGCCGTGCAACTGATGGCCCACAACGCGTTGGAGGCACATGCCCGCGACGAGTTGGGCATCACCGAGGCGCTTCGCGCGCGACCGCTGCAGGCCGCCATGGCATCGGCGTCGAGTTTCGCCATGGGTGCCGCCTTGCCGCTGCTGGTTGCTGTGCTGGCTCCGGCGGCACTGGATATCGTGCTGGTCTTCGTCACCTCGCTGGTATTTCTCGCGTTGCTCGGCGGCATGGCGGCGC
>JBAPPP010000297.1:0-2078 GCA_049280175.1 Rhodanobacter sp. | reverse complement strand
GGCGGCGGAGGAGCAGGCGGTGCCGGTGGAGCGGGAAAGTTGAGGGGAACAGGAGGAGCGGGCGGCGTTGGCGCAGCGGCTGATGCCTGCACGCCGGAGTCGGCCTGCATCATGCCCTGGGTCTGGTTTGGGCCGGCCGCCGTGACGCGGTATGGGAGAACACCCGCGATGGCAACCAACGCCACCAGCAGCCAGCCGCGCGCGCGCGGCCTCGTATCGTTGACGGTTTGCTGCAACATGGTCAATCGCCTTTTCAGGTTCTGAAACGTGGGAGAGGCTCCGGCCAAGCCGGAATGCATGGGGTGGGCCACGCCGAGGCGCAGCAACAGGCGGCCATAGGTCTGTGGTGCCGCGCGATGCTGCTGCAGCACCTGCGCATCGCAGGCGGCTTCGCGATTGAGCGCGTACTCGCGCATCGCCCACGCCACCAGCGGATGGAAGAAAAACAACCGCTGTGCAATCGCCGGCACCCATACCAGCCACAGGTCGCCGCGGCGCAAATGGGCCAGTTCGTGGGCGAGCGCCATCGCCGATTCTTCCGGTGTCAGCAGTTGGTTGGCAGGCAGCAGTACGGTGGGTCGCCACAGACCAGCCACTTGCGGCGAAGCAATCGCGGCTGACATCCGCAGCTTTGGGCAACGACGCAAGCCAAGTATGCGAGCCTGCTGTGCGCATAGCGCCTGCAGTGTTTCGTCATGCAGCGGCACGGACTCGCGCAAGACGGTGCGGGCCCACAACCATTGCCGCGCGACCAGCAGCAGCTGCACCAGCAGGCCAGCAAGCCACAGCGCCAGCAGCAGACGCTGCCAGTGGAGCGAGCGCGCTGTCGTCGACACGACGGTCGTCGTCGAAGGCGTCGACGACGCGGCGAATTCCGATGGCGCCATTGGCTCGGCCAACGGTGTCATCGTGGTGCTTCGTGGATCGGCCGACGTCGTGATGGCGACATCGTGCGAGGTCGTCGACAGCAGCGGTAGCTGTACCGGCGCGCTAGTCACCAGTCCCACCAGCAGCTGGGCACCGAGCAGCCACCACAACATGCAGCGGATGGCCGGCGACAATCGCGGCATCCAGCGGCCCAGCAACCACAGGGCGCCAATCAACAAGGTGGCCTGCGCGCAGGTCCAGGCAAGGCGGACGAGCAGGGTGTCGGCAAGCATGTCGATGACGTTCATCTCACGGCTCCTTGCGCTTGGATTGCAGCTGCACTACCAGCGCTTCGAGTTCAGCGAGCTCGGTATCGCTGACCTTGGCGCGTTCGGACATCCAGGCCACGAACGGCGACACCGAGCCGCTCAGCGTCTTCTCGACAAAGCTGCCGACCGCGCTGCGCATTGCCTCGCCGGGACCGGTGGCCGTGCTGTAGCGAAACATCCCCTTGAGCTGACGGCGCTTGAGATAGCCCTTGCTGCGCAGACGCTCCATCATCGTCAGCACGGTCGAGCGGGCCAGCCCGCGCGGCTCGCCAAATCCAGCAGCCACTTCACCCACGGAAGCGCTTTGGTGATCCGACAGGTAATGCAGAAGCCCCAGCTCCTGATCGCCGATGGTTGGCTTGGACATGTTCGCGGCACCGGTTGACTACAGGTGTAGTCAACACTACGCTTTGGCGACACGTGTAGTCAATAGGCCTTGTGGCCGACGCTCTGGTAGGTTGGGGTGAGCAAAGCGATGCCCAGCATCACGTCAAGGATGACTACATGCACTATCAACGAGCTCACGCTCCCGGTGGAACGTTTTTCTTCACGGTCAATCTGGCGGATCGCTCCAGCGGCCTGCTCGTCGAGCACATCGACGCACTCCGCCATGCAGTGCGCGTGGTCAAGCAAAGATACCCGTTCGAGATTGACGCGTGGGTCGTTTTACCCGATCACATACATGCGGTATGGACGCTGCCATCGGACGACAACGATTTCTCGACCCGCTGGATGCTGATCAAAGCAGGCTTCTCGCGCGCCATTGAGCAGAGCGAGAACATCCGCCGCTCAAGAATGAAAAAAGGTGAGCGCGGCATTTGGCAGCGACGGTTCTGGGAACACCAGATCAGGGACGAAGACGATCTAGCCAACCACGTGAAT
>JBAPPP010000296.1:0-5034 GCA_049280175.1 Rhodanobacter sp. | reverse complement strand
TTGCACGCATGCTCACGTTCGCCGCACGCCACGACGTGCGCCCGCAGATCGAAATGTTCCCGATGAGCAAGGCCAACGAAGCACTCGCTCATCTGGAAGCTGGCAAGGCGCGCTACCGCGTCGTGCTGGAGGCGAATGCGTAGAGCTAGACGACAGCGCCCACATAAAGCAGCAGCGCCTGTGCCAGATGGTCGAACAGCAGGCGCGTGCGACGGCTCGTCTTGAGATCCTCATGCATCACCAGCCAGGTATCGAGATCGAACTTGAATGCTTCCGGCAGCACAGGCGTCAGGTTGCGATCACGTCGTGCGATCTGCCGCTGGCAGACCCCAATACCGTAACCGGCACGGATCGCCGCCAGTTGCGCCAGATCGCTGTCGCTACGCAGCGCAAAATCCTCGCGCCCAAACGGCAGCTTGCCGAGCACTGCACGCAATGCCGGCGTCTCGCGATCGAAGCCAATGATCGCGTGTTGCGTCAGATCGAGCAGCGCCTGCGGCTGACCATGTGTTTTCAGATAGCGGCGATGTGCAAACAGGCCCAGCGAGATCTTGCCGATATGGCGCGCCACCAGCGCCGCCTGGATGGGACGCACCATGCGTACGGCGATATCCGCATCCTTGCGCAGCAGATCCTCGTTCTGGTTGGACAGCGAAAGCTCGATCACGATGCCCGGATAGTGCTGTCGGAAGTCCGCGAGGATCGGCGGCAGTACCTCCGCGCCAATGACCTCGCTGCAGGTAATGCGCACGACCCCACGCACCTCATGATTGCTGCCTGAAGCGGCACGTCGCAGTGCAGCGGATGCCGCAAGCATCGCCTGTGCGTGCGCGGCCAGTTCTTCACCAAGATCGGTAGGCGTCAGCCCCTGCGGCGAACGGGTGAACAGGGCCACGCCAAGACCCGTTTCGAGTTGCCTGACATGACGCCCGAGGCTGGGCTGGGTCATGCCCAGCGTTCGTGCCGCGGCCGACAGGCTTCCCTCGCGCACGACCGCGAGAAAGGATCGATACAGCTCCCAACCGGGTTCGTTCTTGTCCATGCATATATGTATAGCAGAAGTTCGCTTATGGTGAATTCTCATTTACCTCGTGAAGGGCCATCCTGATCTCACCTTGAGCAGGAGAACGGCATGAACAACCCACGTACAGCGCTGGTACTCGGAGCCACCGGCGGATCGGGCGGCGAGATCGCCGCAGCGCTATTGCGCCGCGGCTGGAAGGTACGCGCGTTGGTGCGCGATACGAAGCGACCCAGCCTGGCGTCGAACATCGAGTGGCATGCCGGCGACGCCATGAATGCCGCCGATGTGGCGCAGGCAGCGCGCGGCGCCGAGGTTATCGTCCATGCGGTGAATCCGCCGGGCTACCGCAACTGGAACAAGGTGGTATTGCCGATGCTCGACAACACGATTGCCGCAGCCCGTTCCGCCGGGGCGCGGATCGTGTTGCCTGGCACCGTCTACAACTTTGGACCGGACGCCATGCCGTTGCTGGGCGAAACATCGCCGCAGCGACCGCTGACCCGCAAGGGTGCGATCCGGGTAGACATGGAACGTCGCCTGGAACAGGCCGCGAAAGACGGTGTGCGCTCCTTGATCCTGCGTTGCGGCGACTTCTTCGGCCCGCATTCCGGCAACAACTGGTTTGCGGCCATGGTGAAGCCGGGAAAACCGGTGCGTTCGGTAACCTACCCAGGCCGCCGGGACTTGCGCCACGCCTGGGCATATCTGCCGGACGTCGGCGAAACCGTAGCGCGATTGCTGGAACGCGAGGCCGACCTCGCTGTGTTTGAACGCTTTCACTTCGCAGGCCACTGGATCGACGGCAACATCATGGCTGACGCGATCCGACATGCCGTAGGTAATCCGCAGCTTCCCGTTCGGAGCTTTCCCTGGTGGCTCGTGACACTTGCCTCGCCGTTCGTGAAGCTCTTCCGCGAACTGCGCGAGATGCATTATCTGTGGCAACAGCCACTACAACTCGACAACCGCAAGCTGGTCAGCCTGCTCGGTACCGAACCACGTACCAGCCTGGATCAGGCAACCCGCGAAACCCTGCTTGGTCTGCACTGCCTGGACAACGTCGCCAGCGAATCAAGCAGTCCGCGACAGCTTCATCGAAACGCGTAGATCGGGCTCTCGTAGGTTGGGCTGAACGAAGTGATGCCCAACATCAAATTACCGCGATGGCTCGGAGTTTGCGCGGCTCAATTCGTTCGGGCCCCGAAAACGAAACGGACGTCCATCCCCTAAACCACAGCGCGCAGCAAACACCCAAGCACGACCGCGGCAAACACGCCGGCGACCACGTCATCGACCATCACGCCCATGCCGCCTTTGAGGTGTCGGTCCAGCCAGCGGATCGGCCATGGCTTCCATACATCGAACAGACGAAACAGCGCGAAACCAGCGAGCAGCATCCACCAGCTGACGCCGCTGGCCGGCAGCAGCGCGGGAATCAGCAGCGGGATCAGCGCGATCCACTGGCCAATGAATTCGTCCCACACCAGACTGCGGTGATCATCCACGCGGACCGCGCGACCGGCTACGTTGCAGGCCCACACGCCCACGGCAAAGCCGAGCAGCAACACGGCCAGGTAGATCGGCAGCGACAGCTCACGCAGCAGCAGCCACGGCAGCAACGCCGCCAGCGAACCGAACGTGCCCTGCGCGACGGGAGCCAGGCCCGAACCGAAGCCGCAAGCGAGCCAGCCAGCAGGTGTTGCCAACAACGCGCGGCGCTGCTCGGGACTCAGATGCTTCTTCGCGTTCAAGCAAAATGCTCCCAGCCCCGATGATCGGTGGCCAGCCAGGCGTTGTCGGTGCCGCGCACACGTACGCTGTCGCCTTCCACGACGCGGCCGATCTTTGTCACGCCACAACCAAGCCGGGAAAGATCCGACTGCACCTCGGCGAGACGATGCGCCGGCACGGTGAAACAAAGCTCGTAGTCGTCGCCACCGCTCAGCGCAAAATGCAGTGCACTGTTCTCGTCATACAAGTCGAGCAACGCCGAAGAGCGCGGCAGCAGCGCTGCCTCGATTTCGACGCCGACGCCACTGGCGGTGCAGATATGTCCCAGGTCGGCGAGCAGGCCATCGGAGATATCGACGCAGGCATGCGCCTGACCGCGCAACGCGGCGCCGGCAGCCAGTCGTGGCACAGGACGATTGAGCCGCGCGATCAGGAAATCGCGCAAGCTGGCCCGATGGTCGTCGTCACGCAATGGACTTTGCAATGCATGCAGACCGGCGGCGGCATCGCCCAGCGTGCCGGTAACCAGCACCAGATCGCCAACCCGCGCGCCGGCTCGCGTAAGCGCCTGGCCGGGTGGCACGAAGCCATGCACGGCCACGCTGATGCTCAACGGTCCGCGGGTGGTATCACCACCAACCAGCGCCAGTCGGTGCGGTTGCGCCAGGCGTGAAAAACCTTCCGCGAAGCCGTCGACGAAAAGGGGATCCGCATCAGGCAACGTCAGCGCCAACAACGCCCAAGCAGGCGTGGCGCCCATCGCTGCGAGATCGGACAGATTCACCGCCAGCGCCTTCCAGCCGATATCGGCTGGCGCAGTACCGCGCGGGAAATGCACGCCATCGACCAGCGTGTCGATCGCAACCACCAGTTCCTGTCCCTGCGGCACCGCCAGCACGGCAGCATCGTCGCCGATGCCGATCCGTACATCGTCACGTGGTTGCGCGGTGAGTTCGCGGATGCGCTCGATCAGTCGGAATTCCATGACGCTCCGGGCTGGCAGTTGATCCGCACAAGATACCTTGCCGCAACGTCACTCAGCGGCCGTGCTGTTTCTCTACCGAGCGCAGATCAACGGCCAGCTTGTCCAGCACGCCGTTGACGTAACTGTGGCCGTGGTCGGCACCGAAGCGCTTGGTGACCTCGATCGCCTCGTTGATGATCACCCGGTACGGCACATCCGGACGGTACTTCAACTCGTACGCGGCAAGCCGCAGCACGGCACGCTCGATCGGATCGATCTGCGCGACCTCGCGATCGATATGCGGACGCAGGCATTCGTCCAGCGTAGCGACATTGTTTTCCACGCCGTGCAGCAAGTCTTCGAAATATTCGAGATCGGCCACTTCCATATCCTGCTCGTGGCGGAACTGGTCGATCACCGCGTTCATGTGACTACCGCTCAGCTGCCACGCATACAACGCCTGCAGTGCGCGACGCCGCGCGCGTGAACGCGCGGCAAGATCGAGGCCCTGCGGATGCTGGCTCATCAAAGCTTCCCGTACAGGTTGACCATCTCGAGCGCGGCGATCGCTGCGTCGGCACCCTTGTTGCCGGCCTTGGTGCCCGAACGCTCGATCGCCTGTTCGATGCTGTCGGTGGTCAGCACGCCGAACGCCACCGGCACACCGGAGCTGTAGGCGGCTTGCGCCAGACCTTTGGCGCATTCACCGGCCACGAAATCGAAATGCGGAGTAGAGCCGCGGATCACGGCGCCCAACGCGATCACCGCAACGTATTTACCGGAGTTCGCCAGCTTGTGCGCAGCCAGCGCGATTTCCCATGCACCCGGCACGCGGACCAGTTCGATCGCGTCGTCCTTCACCCCGTGACGCACCAGCGCATCACGCGCGCCAGCCACCAGTGGCTCGACGACAAAGCCGTTGAAACGGCCGGCGACGATGGCAAAACGGCCTTTCGGCGTGGCGAAATCGCCTTCGATGATCTTCATGGATTGCTGTTCCTGTGGGCGACAAGCCCATGCGGGCCGCTTATTTTACGGGTTTGACCAAACTCCTGCTTGCGGCAGGCCATCACTGGCCCAGCCCTGCAAGCAGCCGTGCTCCCTGCCCTGCTTCCAGCTGTGCTCCCTCCCCTGCTCGCAGGGGAGGGTTGGGGTGGGGTCGCTCGTGACCTTCAATCTAGAGCGTTACCCCCTCCCAACCTCCCCCTGCAGGCAGGGGGAGGAGCGAAGCAAGAGCCGTGCTCCCTCCCCTGCTCGCAGGGGAGGGTTGGGGTGGGGTCGCTCTGGACCTTCAATCAAGAGCGTTACCCCCTCC
>JBAPPP010000295.1:0-3088 GCA_049280175.1 Rhodanobacter sp. | reverse complement strand
CCGGTCGAGATACTGAAGTTGTCGTGATAGAACGACAGTGCCTGTGGCATGGGTACCACTGTCCAGACGATGTAGTCCACGACTATGCGCGCTTCGCTGAGCAGCCGTGTACCCAGAGTAAAATCGCGGGTACTCCAGTGTCCCGGTTGCAGCAGGCCGGGTAGCAGCCACACCAAGCCGACGATCAAGGGCAACGCAAGTACGAGCAGGAAAAGGCCAATCAGGCGCTTGTCCCAGGTGCGTGTCACCCTACTGGTTTCGAACTCCCCGAACGGTCGCCGAGCGGGAATTGCGATGCGAAAGCCAAACAGTAGCCACTCGACTAGTAGAGCGTAAAGCGGAAGCATCACCGCAGTTTCTTTGGCGAGCAGACCGATAGCGGTGGGGAGTGTGATACTTGCTGCGCACAGCCAAAATCCACTCCGGCCGTGGACGCTGCCGAAAGGAGTAGAAGTAGCAAAAGGCTCCAGCATGCGGCGCCGACCGGCAACATAGCCGAACAGCCCTAGTAGCACGAACAGGTTCGCCAGGCTCTCCATGCGCTGCACCACGTAGAGGACGGCGGTAAGGTTGATCGGAAGCAGCATCCAGCCGGCGGCGATCAGTGTGGCGACGATACCTTCGCGCGCGAAGGTGGGAGCGACTTCACTCGCTATGTATATGGAACTCTCTTCGGTCCCATGAGCGCCTTCAGTAGCGATGAGGCGCGATTCTGTCGCTGAGGATGCCACTCTCGGAGCTGATCGCAGTAGTAACCGCGCCAGCAAAAAAACCAGCAACCCATTCAACAGATGGATGACCACATTGGTCAGCTTCATCCAGTACGGATTAAGCCCTGTTGCGAGATAGTTCGCGGCAAAGCTGAGTGACGCAAGAGGCCGATCGAATTCGCTGGAAGGAGAAGACATTGCTGCGTTTAGCAGCGATGGCAGGCTGGCATGGGACGGCTGCACGCCGTTATTGTCGACGATGTTCGGGTAGTCGTCGAACAGATAGCTGCCTGAGAGGCCTGCCCAATACACAACTGCCGTCAGCGCCAACGCGGCGAATAACAACCACCACTCCAATCCATTACGTCGCATGGCTTGCTTCATTGGGCTGGTCGAATTCATGGATGGGTGGTTTGACGCAAGGCGTCTTCATTCAGTGTAGCGCGAAGGCGCGCCAACTCTTTAGGCCAATATTGCTGACGTTGCAGCACCCACGCATGGACGCGTGGCATGCCGATTCCTGGCGCTACCTCAGTAGCGCGCACGCTGTCGTAGTGCGCTAGGTGCAGCAATCCCAGTTGCGGATATCCGGCGGCACCTAGTTCGGCGGCTTGATCCATCGCTGCGCCGACGCGAATGTCTTTATCCAGCGCAGCGTTGAAATCCTGCAAGGCCTCGTCGCCGTGCCGCTGGGCGAGGGCAATGTTGCCGCGGATATGCAGAATGTCCTGCCTTCGGCCTGCGCTGAAATACGGGTTTGTCATGCCACGGTCGAGTAGGTTTTGCAGCATCGCCAGGTTAAAGCCGCGGCAACGCCCGCTGATCGCGATGCCGATGGCACGCTCCGACCAGTTGACCAATTGTCCGCCGGGGTCGCGCGTAGTGCCCAGTGCAGTTTCCGACCTGTCGATGTCGTCATCGGAAACGCCCCCCATCACGCAACGCGCGCCCAGCAGATTGAGGGCAATCTGCACTTGGTCGGGCTGCCTTTGCAGTATGGGCAACAGTCGTGCGATGGCGAGCCGTGGTTGGCCATTGCTTATGTCTTCCTGTGCTGCACTGATTTGCGCACGTGGCGATTCCGGATTAAGCCGCGCCCACATCTGTGCCTGGTCGCGAGTGTTGCCCCATAGAGCGGCATTGGCGTGCGTCATCCAGCCCAGCCCGATGAGCAGCAATATTGCCATGAGAGGCTTGAGCGCAAACAGGCTCGCAATTAAGTGCAGGGGCGAACTGAGGTAGGGCTGCCCATGATCTGTGGCGCGCATTCCGTCAGCCTGCGGTACCCCGCACAGCCACAATGCCAGTGGCCAGAACATCAGCATCGCCGGCACATAGTTGCGGTGCTCGTAATAAAGTTCCAGGGCGATCGTCGAGGACTCCATCAACTGCCCGGCAAAGAAGAACAGGATCGCCAGGGCCACCGCCGGTAGCTTTCTGCGGAGACTCCAGGCCACGCCGAGAAGACCAGTTATTCCAAGCAGCGCTGGTAGCGTGGTCGCTGGTGCCCAGAGTGAGGTGGACGCCTGGATCTGGTCGTTGAATAGTCCCGCGGTGAATGGCTGCGGCAGCCAGAGCAGGCGCAGATAGTCGAGCAGGATGCGTGGCTCGGTAATTAGTCGTTGGCCTAGCGTCCACGGCCGCAACGGACCCAGGCCGTGGGTCAGCCCGTGCCAGCCCTGCCATAGCAAGTAGCCGACGATAATCGCCGCTGGTAGCCACACGCACCACAGCAGCAAACTGCGATAGACGCGAGCTGCTGCGATGCTGATGGGTGGGGCGGCTAGCACCGGCTGGCGTGGTCGCAGCAGCAGATATTCGATCAACAGAATGTAGAGCGGCAACAGCAGTCCGTTCGCTTTGGCGAGCATGCCGAGCAGGGTAAAGCCGCTGGCGCCAAGCAGAAGCTGGCATGCACCGGCACGCCAGCTTCCGCGTCGCAATCGTTCGCGACCGTCCAGCCACAGCAGCAGGCCAAGCAAGGCACAGGTCGCCGGCAGCATGGCTTCGCGTTGCACGATATACAGCGTCGTGGAAACAAATAGCGGATGCAGCAACCAGAATGCGGCGCCCAGCAGGGCTGCCATGTCGATACGCAATGCAGCATGGCCACGTGTCGGCTGTATTTGATGATTCGCGCCAACACTGGCGCAAGCGCCCGGCAATAGCCGGCCAAGACGGCGCAGCAGGCATGCCAACAACGCACCATTCAACAGATGCAGCAGTAGGTTGGTGCGCTTGAATAAAATGGGGGGCGCCGGCCAATCCCGTGCATCAAGCAGAAAGGTGAGCAGGGTCAGCGGTCGGCCGGTGGGATCGGCGTTTCCCGACGTTAGATAACGCAACAACGAGGCCCAGTCGCGCACCGGCCCCATCGT
>JBAPPP010000294.1:0-6063 GCA_049280175.1 Rhodanobacter sp. | reverse complement strand
ATACCATTCGGCCCCGACTGGCACCTTCCAGCTGCGGATGCAGTGCGGACTGCAGTTGCGCCGCGGCGAATGGCAACGTCCACAGCAACGCCAGCGCGAAGGCAGCCACCGCGCCGATGCGCGCGGTCGATCGCAAACGTCCTTCCGGCAACGCACGCAGCAACAACGTCAACGCAAGTACGCCAGCCAGCGTCCACAACGGCGCGTCGCTTTCGTGCTGTGCCAGCGTGAGATAGCCAGCCACCAGCAGCGCCCATGGCCAACCGAGCAGGCGGCCGGCCAGCAGCGCGATCACCGCCACTACAAACAGGTCGAGCAGGCTCCACTGCGCCACCCACGAGTCAGGTGAGCGATCCGCCCCGCTAGCACCAAGCAGTCGGTAGCCATACGGCAGATGCAAGGTGGCGTCGACGCCTTCCAGCGGCAGCTGCCACCCCGAGCTCGGGATCGCGCCGCCATGCGCGGGCAGACGCAAACCGGCGTCGAGGCTGAGCTGTCGATTCGCCAGCCGCAGCTCGACGCCGCTGAGTCCATCGGCGCCCTTGGTGACCAGCAAGGGGGTGTTGCCCTGCGCGGCGCGTTGCAGCTGCCACGGGGCGGTCACGTCCAGGCGCTGGTGGTGGCGAAGCTCGCCACTGAGATGGTCGGCAACACTGAGCCCACCTCCATCGAAATCCAGCCATAGCTGCCGCTGCAGATGCAGCTGATCGCCCTGACCACCCTCATCGCCACGATTACCCTGCTCAATCGCCAGGCCAGAGGCATCGTCCAGTGCATAGGCTGGCAAATCAGCCCATTCGTCCGGCACGGCCGCCTGGCCTGCATCGGTCGCATTGCCTTCAACACGGGTGCTGCGCAGCGCGGTGTCGTCGGCATAACTCCAGATTTCCTGCCGTGGCCAGGGTGCTTCAGGCAGCTTCACCGCGATCTTGCTCAAGGGAGCCACGCCACGTGCGACCATGGTGATCGTCCATTGCCCTGGCCGCAGCTGTACGCGCAGATGGCCATCGTTCTCGAGGCGGGCCGGCAGATCACCGGACAAGGCGGTGGCGATAAAGCCGGCAGGTAGTGCCGGGCCCAGCAGTTGTTCGCGCGCACTGCCAGTGACGTTGAACTGCAACTGCGTCTGCAGTGTGGCGGGCAGGCCATCTTCGAGGCGCCGATATACGCGCAACGACAACGCATCGGCGGCGCGTTGCGCGGTGGCCGCTTCACCGAGAGTGAGTTGATCACCGTTGCGCTCGACGCGAGCAACCGCGGCGCCGTCGACACTCAGTGTGACCAGTCCGATCATCGACGGCACCCGCAAACGCGCCGGTCGCGATGTCCAGGGAAAGGTTCCATGCACCTGATAGTCACCGGGCAGCAGCCACACCGTCGGTTGGCCGTCGCGCTGCAATACGGTGACTGGCTGGTTGTTCACGCCAACTTGCTGCGGCCAGTTTCTCTCGTCGCCCGGCAGCGCCACCCAGCTCGGGGCATCCACGTGCACGTCCAGGCTGAAGCTTCCGCCATCCTTGCTGGTGTTAAGCGTCAATCGACCCGGCCACGCGCATTGATAGCTGCCGACAGCGGGACTCTGGTTGGCGAGGAACGGGCAATCGTGTTCCGGCACCTCGTGCAGCACCCAACCCGTCCAGTCGCGTAACTCCGGCGGTAGGTCCTGGGCCAGCAGCGGCGAGACGACCAGCATGAGAACCATTAGCCATGTCCATGGACGACGCATGTATCTCTCCCTGGCAGCCCGGATGGGCCGGCACAGTGTAGGCGGAAGCAAAGAGGCGGCAAAAGGGGACTGGATTGTTCAACGAAACCATTGCGGGATAAGGCTGGCGGCTTTCAGTGGGCTCGCTGAACGGACTGATCATCGTATGGAGCAGACGCCTGCCTCTGCCATACGAATTTTCTCAATTCATCGCGACTGCCACCCCGCCCATAAAAAACGCCGGGCGGTTCACACCGCCCGGCGTCCGTTTTCAGACCGACCATTCGATCAGCGAAGAATCGCTGCCGGATCCTGCTTCGCCTTCAGGGCGCTGCACAGCTGGATTGATTCGCTGGTCTGCGCCAGACCGCGGTCGACGCCGTCGGCGTCCTTCATGCGCGTCTTGAAGAACGCCTGCAAACGATCGTGCTCCGGCTGTGAGCAGCCACCGCCCGCGGCCAGTCGCGGCAGATAGCCACCGGCAAAGCTGCCGGTGCGCGTCAGCACGTGCGGGTAGTGCGCGGTGAACCATTGCCACATTGCATCGCGACCGGACTCGGTATCGCGATCGCCCATCAGCAACATGGCCATTTCGCCGACCTTGACCTGCTTGTCGAGCGCGAAGTTGCGTACCTGCTCCGCCGCCGCCGGCTCGTTCACGTTGGCCAGCCCAGCGAGGATGCCATTGCGCAATGCGGCGTCACTGGTCTTGGGCAGCTCGGCGATCAGTGCATCGACCGCCGGCTTGCCCTGCTCCTGCACGACAACGCCCAGTGCATCGCCGAGCAGGTCCGGATCAGCTGCAGCCAGATTCAGACGGCCATCCGGCTTCGGCTTGAGCGCCGCCTCACCCTGCTTGAGCAAGGCCGCGCGTACTTCGGGCAATTTGAAATCGAACGCGAGCGCGCCGGCCAGGGTGCTGCGCAACAGCGCCGCGTCCTCGGATTCACCCGTCTTGCGCTGGTAGCCGAGCTGCTCGATGCGCGGCAGATAAGCCTGCTTCACCCACGCTGCCAGGTGTGCGCGCTGTGCATCGGTGGTGGCTTCGTGTTGATAGATCCATTCCACCTGACTGAGCGGTGCGCTAGCCACTTCACGGATCTTCGAGCCGGTCAGCGGCTGCAGTGCGGCCAGCACGTCGCCAGCATCCAGATCACCGTGGCGGAAGCTCGCGTTGACTGCATCAGCATAGGCCAGTTGCTCGGTATCGCTGAGCTTGCCGACTTGCTTCACCAAGCCACCCAGTTCGTTCTTGCCCAGGCTGAAACGGTAATAACCGCTGGCGCCCGCGTTCGGCATGATCCAGGTCGGATTGCTGGCGCCGGCCAGCACCATCGAACCGCTCGCCTTGTCGAGCATGTCGCAGCTGACCCTGCTGCCGTCCGCGGTGCCGTAGCGCACGCATACCGGAATGCCCCAGATGCGCGAGCTGTCGCCGCTGCTGCCGATCGGCAGGTAGCGGCTCTGGGTGAGGTTCAGCACGGTCTTGCCGTCCTTCTGCTCCAGTTGGGTCTGCACATACGGCACGCCGGTCTGGTTGAGAAAGCTGTTGAATGCGTGCGTGAACGCGTCGCCCTTGCCCGCAGCCGTGGCAATCGCCGAGACCAGATCATCGGCGTCAGCGTTACCGAACTTGTGCTTTTGGATGTACGCCTGCATGCCCTTCTGGAAGGTCTTCTCGCCCACGTAGTTCTCGAACATGCCGAGCACGCTGGCACCCTTCTGATATGTGATGCCGTCGAACGCGGTCTCGATGTCGCCGTTGCCGGTGATCGGTTGGCGGATCATGCGTGCGCTGACCAGGCTGTCATTGCTCATGGCGCCCTGCGCGCCAAGCACGCGATCGAGATCGGCGCGGTATTCCGGATGCACCTGCATCGTCACCTTCTGCTGCATCCAGGTGGCGAACGCCTCGTTGAGCCAGATATCGTTCCACCATGCCATCGTCACGGTGTCGCCGGTCCACTGATGCGCCAGCTCATGCGCCGTGACATTGAACGAGCCCTGCACGTTGCGCGCCGGTGAATCCTTGTCGAGCAGCAGCAGCCAGTCGCGGAATGTCACCAGACCGGCGTTCTCCATCGCACCAGCGGCGAAATCCGGCGCCGCGAGCACGTCGAGCTTGTCCCATGGATAACCGAAGCCGTAGTAGTTCTCCAGCGCGTGGATGATGCTCGGCGTTTCGCTGAGCACATGCTGCATGCGATGCGCCTCTCCAGCAGAAGCGATGCCGCGCAGTGGCAGCGGCTTGACGCGATACGCATCGGGCGAGATGTCCGGACCCTTGGCGATATCCCACGGACCGACACCAAACGCGACGAGATACGTCGGCAGCGGCAGCGTCTGCGCAAACTGCAGCGTCTTCCAGCCGTCGCCAGCTGCGGTTTCCTTTACTTGCTGGGTGTTCGCCACGGCCGTATCGGCGGTGGGTATCGTCAGGCTGATGTCGAACGGTGTCTTGAAAGCCGGCTCGTCGAAACTGGGAAACGCGAAGCGTGCGCTGATCGGTTCCATCTGCGTCATCGCGTATGGCTGGCCCTTCGCGCTGACCTTGTACAGACCCTGCAGCTGCGCGTTGAGCGGCGCGGTGTACTCGAACGTCAGCGTCAGCTGTTGCGGCTGCAGGCTGCTGCCGAAATCGACGCGCGCCACGCCGGCCTTTGGGTCCACCGCCACATACTTGCCGTCGTGAACCTTGCCGGTCGCGTCGGTGATGGTCACCTTCGACACCCTCAATTCATTGCCGTCCAGCCACAAATGATCGGAGGCTTGGGTCAGCTTGACCTTGATCGTGGTGGTGCCGGAAAAATCCTGCTGCGCCGGATCGACCTTGAACGCGAGCTGGTATGACTGCGGTACCGCCCAACCCGGCAACCGACCTTGTGGCGCCTGATCGGCGGTGGCGGCAAAAGCAGCGCCGCAACAGGCGGCCAATGCAGTGAGGACGAGCGGGCGAACGAGACGATGCATGCGGAGCCTACCTGGCTGGAGATAATCCCCCACGCTAGGTCAGCGCTGATTTTTGCCACAGTGCCAGAAGGCATGCCATTCCACGCTGCTGTGCACAAAAAAAGCCCGGCCATCGCTGGCCGGGCTTCGTGTTGTCGTTGCAAGCCGGCGGGCCGAACTCAACCGGCCACATCAGCCTGCTCAAGCGCAACCGCGACGGCATGGATCACCGCGGCGATGCGCGCCGCGCTCTGGATAGGTTGTGCCGAAAGGCCATGCTTGCGCAGGGTCTTCTCGTGCGACTCCAGGCACATGCCGCAACCGTTGACGGCCGATACCGCCAGCGAGGCGAGTTCAAAGTCGACCTTGTCGCCGCCGGGGTTCGCCATCGCATTCATGCGAAGGTTCGCACGCAGCGTGCCGTACTCGGGATCGCCGACCAGGTGCACGAAACGGTAGTAGATGTTGTTCATGCCCATGATCGCGGCAGCGACGCGTGCGCCATTCAACTCTTCGGCGCTGGCATGCCTGGCGACTTCTTCGTTGATCGCCGCGGTCAACGGTTTGTATCGCGAGGCAATCGCCGAAGCGAGCGCGATCACGGCAATCTGCTTCTGGGTAAGGCCGGGCGCACCACCCTCGGTCAGCACGGACTCGAGGTTGAGACGCAGGTCCTTGGCGTAGTCGGGCAACTGGCTTTTCAGATCGGCAAGACTCATGGAACACCTCAGGAATGACGGGCAAAAAAAACCGGCGGCGAAGCGAACCTCGCCGCCGGTGGGGGAAGCCCGCGCGTCAGCGGGGGGAGGGGGACTCCTGACGCGCGGGTTTTACAAACGAACGCTGGAATGAGGCGGGCTGGACTCAGGCGACCTTGAGGGTGTCGTCGCCCTGGCTCCAGTTGCACGGGCAAAGCTCGTCGGTCTGCAGTGCGTCAAGCACGCGCAGCACTTCGGCCGGATTGCGACCCACCGAACCGTCGGTGACGTAGACGAAGCGGATGATGCCCTCCGGATCGACCAGGAACGTCGCGCGCTGCGCCACGCCATCTTCGGTCAGGATGCCCAGCGCGTTGCTGAGGTCCTTCTTGATGTCGGCCAGCATCGGGAACTTGAGGTCACGCAGATCTTTGTGATCCTTGCGCCAGGCCAGGTGCACGAACTCCGAATCGGTGCTCGCGGTGAGAACCTGGCAGTCGCGGTCGGCGAACTGCTCGTTCACGTCGCTGAAGCCCTTGATCTCGGTCGGGCAGACGAACGTGAAGTCCTTCGGGTAGAAGAACACGCACAGCCACTTGCCTTTGTAGGTGTCGTTGGTGATCGGGAAGAACGCCTTGTCCAGGCTCTCGATCGAGACAACGGAGGTGAGATTGAAGTGCGGGAACTTGTCGCCAATGGTCAGCATGGAGT
>JBAPPP010000293.1:0-1986 GCA_049280175.1 Rhodanobacter sp. | reverse complement strand
GTGTAGGTTGGGGTGAGCGAAGCGATACCCAACGTCTGCGCGATGCACAGGTCGCCGCGAGAGCGTGGCCTACTTGTTGGGCATCGCTTCGCTCACCCCAACCTACACTGCGCTCTTACCTGCCTTTGGCGACGGGGTACTGCGCCTGCTGCCACGCCAGCACGCCGCCGCCGAGCGTATAGACCTTGCCGAAACCGGCCTTGACCAGTCGCTGCGCGGCCTTGACCGAGTTACCGCGACCGTCCTTGTCCATCACCACCACGGGCAATTCGCGCGCCTTGGCCAGGTCCTTCTGTTCCGGATCGAACTGGCTCATCGCCACGTGCTTCGCGCCAGGGACGTGCATCTTTTCAAAGTCGGCAAAGGCGGACAGATCGATCAGCAGCGGGCTTTCGCGGTTGATCAACAGGGTCAGGCCGGCCGGAGTCAGCTCCCGGGTCTTGCTGAACAGCTCGATCACCTGCATGACGATCAACGCCACCAGCAGGATCACGAACAGGGCCGCCAGGGCCACATGGTTGCCGAGAAACTGGGGCAGCTTTTGCAGGAAATCGTTCATCGTCATTCCACAGGCGCGGTGACCACGCCGATTCGGGTAAACCGATGATTATACGGGCATGCACGACCGACAGGCCGCTGCCTTTCCGATTCGCCGCTCATTAGCCTTACCCGGATGGGCCACGTTCCGGCCGCATCACTCCTGGCTGATGTCCGGCAGACCGCTGGTCAGCCACCAGTGCTGGCTGGTTGCGTCGTAGTGCCAGGTCTGGTGGTCGACGATGCTGCGCTCGGACTGGGTATTGTTGTTGATCAGTCCGATGTGGACCGTCTGCTGCACGTCGTCCTTGCCGGCGGGAACCGGACCCGAGCCGTCGTCGTACCCGCTCACCCGCACCTGTTTGTAGCGATCGAGGTCAAGCTTGCTCAGCGGATGGGCGGCGCGGTACTTCGGTTCGAGGAACATCTGCGCACTCTGGAAATCACCCCAGCGCAGCGTGCTGCTGTAGGCCTGCAAGGTATCGGTCAGCGTATCGCTGCGTTTCTGGGTGGCACAGCTGGCCAGCAAAAGCACGGACAAAAGGACAGGAATGCACAGGATGCGCCGCATGGGTAGTCTCCCCCCGATGAATGACTCATCCATTCTGCCGCAAGCAGCGGCCGGCGTCTGCGACAGATTAGACGGGCTGCTGGACCTGGACGGGCTCCGGGACGCGCCGTTTGGCGACGAAGCGTGCGCTCAGCGTGGCTGCCGGCTGGCCATCCTCGCCGGGCACCACGCAGGCAACCTCGATGCGCGCCCTGCCGCGGGCGTTTAAGGTGTGGAAGAACATGTTCCAGTCCGCATCCGCGGCCAGACGTGCCTCGCTGCGGAAGTCCTGCCACAGCGGCGCGAGATAGCGCACGGTCGATTCGGCCACAAACACGTCGCAAGCCTCACCACGCCGGCGCAATGCCAGCTCCACCAGCGCCCACCCACACAGCGTCATCAGGCTGACCAGACTGCCGCCGAAGGCACAGCCCTTGTCGTTGATGTTCGGTGCCAGCGGCGCCAGCAGGCTGAGCATGTCACCGTCGAAGGCGCCGAGCTGCAGATCCATGGCATGTGCCAGCGGAATCTCATCGCGGAGGAACTGGACCAGCTGCTGCGCAGGTGTCTGTGTGTCAGTGGTGGTCACGTTGATCGGAGGTCTTTGGGGAGGGAGGACTTCCCAGTGTAGGGCGGCCGCTACACTGGTGACCATGGCAGCGAGCGGAGGCGGTGCGTAGGTGCAACGGCAAACCCCAGTGAGCAAAGGTGACTTGCGTGGCCGGATCGTGGTGATCACCCGTCCTGCCGGCACCGCCGCAGCGCTGTCACGTCAGGTGCGCGCCGGAGGCGGCGTGCCGCTGTTGCTGCCCGGCTTGGCTTTGCGTCGAGTGGACGATGAAGTCGGAGCGAGCGACGGTCTGCAGGCGGCACTGGCGGATGACGTGCTGATCTTCAGC
>JBAPPP010000292.1:0-13785 GCA_049280175.1 Rhodanobacter sp. | reverse complement strand
CCAATGGCCTGAAGGCAGGTGAAGCGCTTGGTCAGCCAGCGGGTACCAACGCCAGCAACATCTGGTTCAAGACGGGTGAGCCGTTCTATCAGGAAGGTCTTGCGCTGGTTATTCCCAGCAACCGGCTTGCTGAGCTTGGCGGCGTCGATAGCACCGGTCTTGCCGGTCAATCGGGTGTGGTCACTGTGCCGTTTGCGAGCAGGCCCGAAGGCATTCCCATCAACGAATTTGCCGTGGTCGCACCCATAGGCTTCAACTACGTGGTTCCGGTCTATGTGCCTCCGACATGGAGTGGTTCGATCGGTAACGTGCCGCCCGCGCAGCTGCTGCCACCCGGCATGGCGATCGAGCCTAAGCTCAATACACCAGTAAAAGGTGGTTTCAACGCGGGTTCGGTCGATCCGGTCGACCTGATCAAGGACGTCAACCCGACAGGTTCCGATCAGAATTGCACCAACTGCGCGTTCGCTACCGACGCCACGTTGCGCGGTAACCCAACCAGTGCACTTCCCAATCAGTTTGCCGATCGCATCGGTGCAAACCTGGGTGACCTGCAAAGCTCGATGGGCAGCCAATTTATTTCCGGCAGCCTCTATCCCAATGAGATTACGGCGTTGCTGGAGCAGGGTGGACATGGTGCGACTGGCGTCGTTGCTTCGCAGCCGGCAGGCGGGGCTGGACACGTAGTCAACGGAGTCAACAGCCATGGCCAGGTGGTTTACGTTGATGGACAAATTGGAGACAACGCCAACGTGGATAGAGGCCAGCCATTGTTCTTCATGCCATTGCCCAAACTTGACGGCACGTTATGGACGCCTGTGCTGAATCCCGATGGTTCAGTGCACATCAACATGTTTTATCCGCAGAAACCGACGGCTTCGAGCGGTGGCAATGGTGCTGCCCGTTGAGCCCGCGACCATCAGGCACAAGCTAAAGAAACGCCCTGCTTGGCAGGGCGTTTCTTTACAACTTACCGCGGATCGACCTGAGCGTTGGTGGACACTACTCAGCGGTATCCACCAGCACCAACTCGGCATCGCTCAGCGCCTTCACCCGAAGCACAGGTTCATTGCGGATGGCGGCGCCGTCGCGAGCATCCAGCTTCACGCCGTTGAGTTCGATGCTGCCCTTGGCAGGTACCAGATAGCCAAAGCGGCCGTCGGCCATGCTGTACTCGGTCGTCTCGCCAGCCTTGAGCGTAGCGCCTAGCACCCGGGCATCGGTGCGCAAGGGCAGGGCATCGACATCTTGCTTGAAGCCACTGGCCAGAGCTACGAAGCGGCCAGAGCGTTCGCCCACCGGGAACGATCGTTCACCCCATGATGGCGGCTTGCCTTGTTCGTCCGGAATGATCCAGATCTGGAAGATGCGCGTCGTGCCTTGTTCCAGGTTGAATTCGCTGTGGGTGATGCCGCTGCCAGCGCTCATCACCTGCACATCGCCAGCGGCGGTGCGGCCCTCGTTGCCCAGGCTGTCACGGTGAGTGATCGCGCCTTCGCGAACATAGGTGATGATCTCCATGTTCGCGTGCGAATGCGGCGGGAAGCCGGTCTGCGATGCAATCGTGTCGTCGTTCCACACCCGCAGCGCACCCCAGCCCATACGCCTGGCATCGTTGTAGCCGGCGAACGAGAAATGATGTTTGGCATTGAGCCAGCCGTGGTCGGCCCCGCCCAGGCTGTCGAAAGATCGGCGTTCAATCATGAAGTTCTCCGCTGCGTGCATCGCGCCTGATCGGCGCGGGACTCAATGTAGGGTCGGGCCACCCGAGCTTAAATCGGCCTCGGAGAAACAGACTGTCGCCCCACAGGTACAGTCGGCTGCATGCATCGATCGGTCAATAGTTCAGGTGCAGATTCAACAAGTGCAGGCTGAAGGCAAACCAGATCGTGGCGAAGCAGGCAAGCATCAGTGCCACGCTATTTAGTTTTCGCCACCAACCGCCGCGCTCCTTCCAGGCATGGAATGCGTTCATGAAAGCCGCGATGGTTCCGATGATCGCCAGTACGCCAACCAGCTGAATCAGTCGCAAGGTGATGTCCAGATGGTTGCTGAAGCTTGCGATATTGCCGTTCAGATGCATCAGCACACACAACCAGCCCACAGCGAACAGAAGTTGCAGGATCGCCACGATGCGGCTAAGCCGATACCAGCGTCGCGCATTGCCTTGCAGGGCGAACGGTTTGCCGCAATAGCGGCGCACCAGCGCGGCGATCGGCCATAGGACGGCTGCCAGTAGAAAAACAAGCAGTGACACATGCAGCAGCGGCAGATTCCACGCTGCCGACTGCCAGACGGTTACCGGCATCCAGACCATCACCGGCGATGCTTCGTCGATGGAAATCCAGCGCACTTTGCCGTCCTTCATCACGGCAGCCAGATGGCTACCGCTGGCGTCGTCGAGCCAGACGAACGGCTTGATCTCGCGCCAGTGCCGCGGTTGGTCGCCGAGGTCCTTGAATGCCGGCGTGATCAGGCTGCCGTTCGGCGCCATGAGAATTTTCGGCTGCGAAAACAGATTCCCGATCGACATGAAGTTGCTGAACGACGCGCGGCTGGATACATAGCGCCCCATCAGCAGCGAACCATGCGCGCGTGCTGTCGTCAGGGTCGGTTGGGGCAGCTGCGGCAGGGCGGGGAAATAGCGATCAGTGAAGCCTTCCAGCAATTGTTTGCGCAGACCGCCGTCCTTGTCCCCGTCAATGGACACGAAGACGCCTACGTTCTGTTGCAGGAACAGCATCATGTCACTGTGGAACAACTCGGTGTCGCCACCGTGACCGATGATCGTCTGGCCATTGCGATCCATGTGATAGAAACCGAGCGCGATCGGCAACAACCCAGGTACCGCATAGTGCGTGAACTCATGCATCTGCTTGGCCGTCTCCGGTCGCAGGATTTGCGCGTTTTCGTAGTGACCGTTCTGTAGTTGGGCGATCATGAAATGCGCCATATCCACGCCGCTGACCGACATGCCTCCGGCGGGCTCGGGCGTCACCAGTTCGAACGGCTTGGGTGGCGCGCTAGTCGTTGCATAACTCTTGGCCATATCGGGCTTGAGGTTGGCCGGTAGCGGCTGACGGAACGTCGCGTGCTGCATTCCCAAGGGTTGAAAGATGTGCTGTTCGACATAGTCGGCGAATGGCTGGCCCGACACGCGCTGCACGATATAGCCCGCCAACGCCGCGCCATAGTTCGAATAGGCTGACACTTCACCGGGTGCGTAGACCCGCTCCGGCACCCATTCCTTGAGCCATGCCTCGTTGCTCATCGGCAGCTGAGTGTCTTGTGAGGCTGGGTTGCTTAGAAACAGGTTTTTAAGTGTTTCCTCAAAGCCGGCGGTATGCGTCATCAGATCGCGCAGCGTGATCGGCTTGCCGTCACGCGGGGGTATCTTGAAGTCGAGATACTGGTTGATATCCACATCAAGATTGAGCTTGCCCTGCTCAACCAGTTGCATCACAGCCGTCCACATGAAGGTCTTGGAGATCGAGCCTGGACGGAACAGCGTGGTAGCCGGATCGACCGATTTTTTCGCTTCAATATCGGCGTAGCCATAACCTTTGGAAACGAGGACTTGGCCGTCCTTCACCACCACCACGACGGCACCCGCCAGATTGTTCTTGCGCAATCCGTAAGGAAACAATCCATCGAGCCAGGCTCCCGCATCTGCAGCGGTCAGCTCATGGCTTCCGATGGTGATCGGAACAATGGGTTTGGCATCCGGCAAGGGATTGATCTGGATTTGCGCAGCGGCATGGACGGCGAATAGCAACAGGCTGGTCGACAGGAGAGTGCAGACGAAGCGTTTCACCAGAAGAACTCCTGTTATGACGGATACGTCACATCACCAAGCGCGGCAATGCATTCCCAGGATGCTACAGCAGCGTTGAAGAACTCGTCACTTCGCTCAGTCAGTGCCCACTTCAGACGCGCCGAATCACCACTGCAAGATGATCTTCCCGACATGCTCGCTGCTTTCCATCAAGGCATGCGCCTTCGCCGCTTCGGCCACCGGGAACACTTGATGAATGATCGGACGCACCGTGCCATTTTCCAGCAGCGGCCAGATTTTCTCATGCAGCTGATAGGCGATCGCCCCCTTGAATGCGATCGAGCGTCCTCGCAAGGTAGAGCCGGTGAGGGTGAGGCGGCGGCGCATGATCAGGGAGGCATCGATATCGGCGTCTTTGCCACCGAGCGTGGCAATGAAAACCAGCCTGCCACCTTCTGCGAGTGCATTCAGTTCGCGCGGAATGTAGTTGCCTGCAACCATATCGAGAATCACGTCCACGCCACGACCGTCGGTGTGGCGCTTTACTTCTTCCACAAAATCCTGCGTGCGATAGTTGATCGCAATCGCGCCGAGCTTCTCGCAGGCCGCGCATTTCTCCGCATTGCCTGCGGTGGCGAACACGCGATGACCCCAGGCATGGGCGAGCTGGATCGCGGTGACGCCAATACCGCTGGAGCCTCCTTGCACCAGCAGCGATTCGTCGGCGCCACCTTCACCGTGGCCCAGTTGTCCGCGGTCAAATACGTTGCTCCACACGGTGAAGTAGTTTTCCGGCAGCGACGCCGCTTCGACCATCGTGAAGCCGGCCGGAACAGGCAGACATTGTGCCAGCGGTGCCACGGCATACTCGGCGTAACCACCACCTGCCAATAGCGCGCAGACAGCGTCGCCATGGCGCAGGCCAAAAGGGTTGTTGCCTGCCAGATCACCATCGACCAATTCGCCCGCCACTTCCATGCCGGGCAGATCGGACGCTCCAGGCGGCGGCGCGTAATGACCTTGACGCTGAAACACATCCGGTCGATTCACTCCAGCCGCCGCAACCTTGATCAACACCTCGCCTGGCCCGGGTTGTGGAATGGTGCGGGAAGTCAGCTGCAGCACATCCGGATCGCCGGGATGCGTGATTTCGATGGCTTGCATGGTGGGCATCGTGATGTGTCTCCTGCTGGTCTCTGATTCTCGGATCGATCGGGATTCAGCGCATGGCTTTAGTGGCCTTGCACCAGATCGGCACTCCGTGTCATGGCACGGCAGGACATGCATCTTCAGATGCAATACCTGGAGGCGCCAGTATGGCCGGTATCCTCCACTGTGGATGATTTACCGATCACGAACACAGTGGACGTCTCTTCAATCCACCACAGGCTGTCGCCACCGTTGCGGTGTCTGTCCTTCCCATTGTCGGAAAGCGCGAGTGAAGGAGTTGAGTTCTTCGAAGCCGAGCAGGAACGCGATCTCGCCGGTGTCCAGGTCAGTGGCATCGAGCAGATGACGTGCGGTGTCGCGGCGCACCTGATTTAGCACGTCCTGGTAGCTGGTTCCCGCCTCACTGAGCCGCCGTTGGAGTGTGCGCGGGCTGAGGTGCAATGCACCGGCGATTTCAGCCATCCGCTGGGGTTCGCCACGCATGCCGCGAGCAAGCACATGGCGGACACGATCGTGCAGGGTGAGGCTCTCGTTCTGTTCGCGTAACGCGTTTTCGAGCAAGGGCATCAGAGTGGCAAGCTGGTCTTCGCTGTAGGTGAGAAAAGGTCGAGCCAGATCGGCCTGGTCGAACACCAGTCGATCCTGGCCGACGTTGAAGCGCACTTCGCAACCGAAATGGCGCGCGTATATGCCGGCATGCTGCGGACGACGGGTAAGCTCCACGCGACGCGGCAGCAGCGGCTCGCCCACACCGCGCTGCGCCAACGCCAACGTGGATGCAAAGATGGCGTCGGTAAGCAGTGACGGAGCATGTCCTTCGGCGAGCATCCAGCGAAAGCTGATCGCAGCTTCGCCGCGATCTTTTTCGACGCGGATGTCCTCCGGACAAGTCAGCCGCTTGTAGCGGGCAAGCTTGTGCATCGCATCGTCAAGGTTGGCCGAATGCAGCGCCGCCATCGACGCGACATCGCTGATCTCCGATAACGTCGCCGCACCGATGCGCAGCCCCACCGCCGGATCATCGCTTGCCTCTCCGATCGCATGCCACAACGCGAAGTACTCGGCGGTAGCGAGCGTGGCGCGCGGTTGCGTCAGGAGGTCGGGTGAAAGCGCAGCCTGTTGAAGGATCGCCCGGGCGTCGAGCCCTTGGGTGGCCATCCGGTCGAACAAGCTGCGGCTCAGGGGGATGCGGTCGGTTTTCATGCCGTTGCCTTCAGCAGGGCGCGCTGATCAGGGCTGTTTGAGCAATAGCGATGCCAGTCTCTGTCGATTGGCCTCGGTGGCTTCCGGTGTGTTGTCAAAGTCGGTGGACAGACTGAGCGTACGCCACTTGCTGTCCTCGGCGGCCATCCGCTCCAGTTGTTGCCCGGCCATGAACACCGCATCGGTACCAAGCAGAAGGCGCAGCGGCGGCTCGGCTTCGCTGGCGATGGTGAGCAGCACCTGGGCAGCCTTCGCCGGATCGCCCGGTTGCTGACCGTTGTGACTGCGCCGGTAATCAAGCAGCGCGCCGACGGTAGCGGCGTAATCCGCGCCCGGCTCCTTGATGGTCATAGAGGAACCAGCCCAGTCGGTGCGAAAGCCACCCGGCTCGACCAAAGTGACGTGGATGCCGAGCGGCCGAACCTCCTTCGCCAACACCTCGGAAAACCCTTCGACAGCCCACTTGGCGGACTGGTACGCCGCAAGCCCCGGTGCGCCGGTGCGACCGCCGATGGAGGAAAACTGCAGGATGCGGCCAGCGCGCTGGCCGCGCATGACGGGCAAGGCTGCGCGGGTGACATTGACCAAGCCAAAGAAATTGGTCTCCATCTGCGCGCGAAAATCCGCTTCGTCCATCTCCTCGAAGGCGGCGAGATTGCCGTAACCGGCATTGTTGACCAGCACGTCGAGCCGGCCGAAAGCATCCACGGCCGCCCGTATAGCCGCCTTGGCGGCTATCGCATCGGTAACATCCAGCACTACGGTTCGTACCTTCTCGCCGTATTGCTTGGTCAGATGAGCGAGCTGGGCGGGATCGCGGGCAGTGGCAACCAGCGAGTGGCCGGCGGCAAGTACAGCTTCTGAAAGGGCCTTGCCGAAGCCGCGTGAGCTACCGGTGATAAGCCAGACCTGGGACATGGGGAGTCTCCTTGGTGCGTCGTCATGGTGAAGCCGGGATGGCCTCAGCAGGACGCGACTCTAGGCGCCACGTCGTCCGACGAAAAATCCGATTGCGCCAAAATAGGCCGAGCGCTGCCCGGCAGCGCTCACCAGTCGGTGGGTCGATAATCCTTCAGGAATTGTCCCCACACGTGCTCGCCACTGTTGATCCCGCTGATGATCGGGTCGACGATGCGCGCGGCGCCATCGATGATGTCCAACGGCGGGTGGAAGCGTTCTTCGATAACCTTGCGCGCGGCCAGCTCTGCGGGATCCTCGTCGGTCACCCAGCCGGTGTCCACGCTGTTCATGTGGATACCGTCGTTGTGATAGTCCGTCGCTGCCGTGCGCGTCATCATTTTCAGCGCGGCCTTGGCCATGTTGGTATGTGGATGGCGGGTGGTCTTGAAGCTCCGATAGAACTGCCCCTCCATCGCCGACACGTTGACGATGTGTTTGTCGCGCTCGGGTGTGCGCAGCATCAGTGGCTTGAGGCGTGCGTTGATGATGAACGGCGCGATCGCATTCACCAATTGCACTTCCAGCAATTCGACGGAGGGCACCTCGGCCATCAGCAGCCGCCAGGAGTTGCGCCCGCGCAGGTCGACTTGCTGCAGATCCTGGTCGAGCCGGCCTTCGGGGAACAGGTGGCTTTGCGCCAGCAGCTCCTCTGGCAGCAGCGGTACTTGCGACAGTTCGGCGGCGCGGGTCAGGCCGGGGACCTTCGAGCTGCCACCAGAGAGCGCCATCGCAGGAGCGTCCGCCTCAGGCAGGATGTGCGAGCTGCGCAGTCCCTCGTAGTGGCCGACCAGCTGGCGCACGTGTTCTGGCACATCGTGCAGCGACGCGGTTTCGCCGTCCATCATGTGCGCGTAGAAATCCGGCGGGCGGCGCACGGTCTGGCAGGCATTGTTGATGATGAAATCCAGCCGTGGCCGGGTGGCGATCAACTCCTGGCAGAACGCTTCGACGCTAGGCGTGTGGCGCAGGTCGAGCCCGTAGATCTGCAGCCGATGGCCCCATTCGCCGAAATCCGCTTCCTCGGCGTAACGCGCAGCCGAGTCGCGCGGAAAACGCGTGGTGACGATCAGTTCAGCGCCCGCGCGCAACAGCTTCAGGCCTGCCTGATAACCGATTTTCACGCGACCGCCCGTCAGCAGCGCGACGCGGCCACGCAGGTCCACCAGCTCGGTGCGCTTGGCGTAGTTAAACGCGGCACAGGTGGGACATAGCTGGTCGTAGAAAAAATGGATCGCCGAGTACTTCTGCTTGCACACATAGCAATGCTGGGGTTCGATCGACTCGCGCGGCTGCGCATCATCGGTGCCACGATCGGCGTCGTGCGGCTCGAAACCCTGCGGCGCAAACACATTCGGCGTAGTGAACACTGGCTTGCGGCGCAACGCGCGGATGCCGGTCTGGTGCAGCACCTCGTCGTCGGCACGAACCTGTGCCGCGTTGCGCGCCTTCTCGGCTGCCTTCAATTTCAGCCGGCGAGCGACCGGATCGGGGTGGTACACCTGCGCCACGGCCTGGTGCAGACGCTCGCGGTCCTGCGCCGGCAGCCGGTCCAGCAGCTGCCGATCGGCAGCCACTGACTCCAGCAAATCGAGCGCGGCGTGCAGGCGTTCCTGCAGTGCGAGGTCGGCATCGTCGGTGGGTTGCGGGGTGGCGGGGGTGTTCGTCAAAGGTGTCATCCGTCTTCGGGGAGGGGAGCGTGGGGCGCTTCCGCTGCATGGGCGAGCCGTCGGCGCACGTCGCCAGCCGCCCATTTTGCCTGTTTTGGGTGCCCTTCGGGGTTTACGGTCCGCAGCAGCGGCCGCGACCGCGGCCCCTCATCCTTTCCCGAGGTAACAACGGAGTTTGGTTACTGCTAGCTGGCGCACACTTTCAAAGCAGGCGGAATGCGATCTTGATGCTGAAGTTGTCCAGGCTGGACGACGCAGGATGGTCCAAGGCGGGACGTGGCGCTTGCGGAGACAAGCGTCGTGGCCGCACACAGATAAGGTCGTTATGTGAGTGCGCAGGTCGCGGTAACTGAAGGTGTACAACAGGCCATGTCGGCCAAATCCATCGTTGTTTCCAACCCGACCATCGACGCCATACTGGGGAATCTGCCTACGGCGCATCGGGCACCTATCGGGCATCGGATCGCTGGCCATGGTTGTCACGGCGCGAGAAAGACCGCCGGGACTGCCGACACGCGTCCGGCCGCAGCGGGAAACCACGCTCAGCGCATTCGCTTTGTCTACTTTCCCGTGCTCGGTGAGAACGATCCTCGAGCGGCCTATCATCTGCACCTGGTCACCGCGGAGGTTTTGCTTGATCGTGTGCTGGGCGCCCGATCCGCCGGGCTGCGCCCAATAGCTCCTGCACTTGATTATGCCGCCGAGGCACTGGCTACCGTACGGCCGCCGTTGAAGCTCTTCTATGCTTCCACGCTGGAGTACCGTCGTTGGTACGAAGACGACGGTACGGCACGGGCGCAACCGTTGACTCAGGAGGCACTGGCGGCGCGCCTGACGGCCACCGACGGTCTGTCGATGGAGGAGGCGAGGCATCGCGCCGCCCATCGCTCGCACGCGCTCGCTGCCGCCGATCAGGCGTGGCTGAAAGATCGCCGAATGACACCATTGGATCATCGCCCGCTCAACCAGGCCGAGTTCCAGACCCTGGTGGGCGCCATCGAAGGCGCTTATCAGGTGCCCGTCAGTGTGGCGCACGTCGAGCGCGCGAATCGCCAGATCGCTCTGCGCGTCGCTGCCATGCTCGGCAGTCTGCTGGATGAGTTCATCGCGTCGCCTTTCAAGATCCCCGCATTGAGCCAGGCGTTCAGCGAACTTCATCTTGCCCACCTGCATCAGAGCATCGAGACCTCGCGCCAGGCCGCGTCCGCTTCGGATGTGTCGCGGTCGGGCACCAAGGCCTTGTTTGCCGCGAAGGCGGCCAGGATGCGGGCCGAGCACCAGATCGGCCTGGCCACTTCGTCGGGGACCTTCCCAGCCATCCGCCTGTCGGCATACCCCGTGGTTGCCGTCGTAGGAGGCAAGCTGCGCACGTTCGTGAACGGCTGGAATCGCACCCGCTCACGCGCTGCGGACGGCTTACCGAAAACTTCATCGGTTGTATGAGGGAGGGCCGGTCGTCAGGGCACGCCCGCTGTCAGCACGATCCTGCATGCGGGACTACGACACGGAAGCGGAGAGCCCCGTCATTCGGGTAATTGCCTGACCAGGGGGTCGCGAAAGCCATCAATCGATTCGGCAAGTCTCGTGAGACCGGCAAGTGATGTTTTCGTCTCTTCGCTGCGCTACGCTCAAGGAGTCCTCCTGGGGTAGTAATTCACTAAGCAGCGCTGGTTGAGTAGAGTCGAAGGCGTGAAGTCGACCCCTTGATGAAGCGTTGAAGAACCAGCCGCGTCCCTGGCTTCCATCACAGGTTCGACGCCTGACGCATACCTGTCTCAGGCCACTGAATGCGAGCAGTCGATGAGCACAGCGCAAGCGATACCGCATGTGGTGATCCTCGGTGGTGGATTCGGCGGGTTGTCTGCCACGCGAGCGCTACGTTCGGCGCCAGTCCGCATCACCCTGGTGGATCGCACCAACCATCATCTGTTCCAGCCGCTGCTGTACCAGGTGGCTACCGCCGGGCTGTCGGGGCCGGATATCGCCGCGCCGTTACGTCATATCCTGCGAAAGCAGCGCAATGTCACCGTGCACATGGACGAGGCGCTCGGCATCGATGTGACACAGCGGCGGGTGACGCTCGCCGGCGGTGTACTGGACTACGACTACCTGCTGGTGGCGACCGGCTCGAGCCATGCCTATTTCGGCCATGACAGCTGGGAGCGCCACGCACCCGGCATGAAGACCATGGACGACGCGCTGGCGACACGTAGGCACATCCTGAGTGCGTTCGAGTCGGCCGAGCGTGAACCTGATCCACAGCGACGCGCCGCATGGCTGAGCTTTGTGGTGATTGGCGCCGGCCCCACTGGCGTCGAGCTGGCCGGCACGTTGGCGGAGATCGCTCATCACACCTTGCCGAACGAGTTTCGCGTGGCCGATCCGCGTACAGCGCAGATCCATCTGGTAGAAGCCGGCGCGCGCGTGCTGTCCGCCATGCCGCCGCCGTTGTCAGCGAAGGCGCAACAGCAACTCGAACGCATGGGCGTACGCGTGCACTTGAACGCGGCGGTCACGGCTGTCAGCGATGCCGGTGTGCAGATGGGTGAGCAGCACATCGAGGCGCGCACCTTGCTGTGGGCCGCCGGTGTCGCCGCTTCGTCGCTTGGTGCGCAACTGGGCGTGCCTTGTGATCGCGCCGGACGCGTGCCGGTCTCGAACGATCTGTCGCTGCCCCAGCATTCCGAAGTTTTCGTGGTCGGCGACCTCGCGCTGATGAAGCAAGGCGGTAACCTGGTGCCCGGTCTGGCGCCAGCGGCCAAGCAGATGGGCGCACATGCCGCGCAGGCGATTCGCGATCGCCTGGCTGGACGCACTCCGAATGCCTTCCGTTATGTCGATTACGGCATGCTCGCCACCATTGGCCGCGGCGCCGCGGTGGTCGACATGCGCGGCATCCATCTGTCGGGCGTGATCGCTTGGTGGTTCTGGTTGATGACGCACATCCTCTTTCTGATCGGTTTCCGCAATCGGCTAGTCGTGTTGCTCGACTGGGCGTGGTCGTATGGCACTTGGCAGCGCAACGCCCGCATCATCGTCGGTGGCGACAAGGAAGAGTGAGCGACTGATTTTTCCGTTCGCCTTGAGCGTAGCGCAGCAAAGTCGAAGGACTTCGCATCCGACATATGTACCCGCGGCCTCCTATCTCCGCCTTCGATGCGGAGATCGTGGACTACCACTTTCGCGCTAAGGGGACCGAAACAATAGAGGAGAACTAGGCCGCCCTTGGCTCCACTCGCCGCTTGATTTCCTCGCGGGTGGGCAAAGTCTTCAGGTCGTAGGTGGCTTGCAGATTGAGCCATGACACGGCATCGCCGCCGAAGTAGCGAGCAAGACGCTCGGCGGTGTCGGCGGTGATGCCGCGCCGTTCGTTGACGATTTCGTGAATGCGTGTGGCCGGCACCCTGAGTGCAAGGGCCAAGGCGTTGGCACTCATGCCCAGCGGCACGAGATAGTCTTCGCGCAGGATTTCGCCGGGATGTACGGGACGCATGCGATTGACAGGTGGTTTCATGGCGCTCTCAGTGGTAGTCCACGATTTCGACATCTTCCGGGCCGGCGGCGGTCCAGACGAAACATACTCGCCACTGCCGATTGATGCGGATGCTGTGTTGGCCGGCGCGGTCGTGTTTCAGCGCTTCCAGCTGGTTGCCCGGCGGCGAGCGCAAGAACTCCAGCGTATGCGCGGCATCGAGTTGGGACAGCTTGCGTATGGCCGCGCCATCGATGGCACGGAATCGTCGTGGATTCCCACCCCCGAACAGCGCCTGCGTATCCTTGCAGCGGAAGCTCCAGATCATGCGTGGAGGCTATTACGTTTAGCGTAATACGTCAAAGAGGGCACGCATGCCATGACGAGCAACGGCGCCGAATTGACTGCGGCGCCGTTGCTGTTTCGCCTTAAAAAAGCTGGAACCCTGCCTCGCCAGCCCTTTGGCCTTTCAAAGCCGCCGGTATGGCGATCAAGAGAATCAAAGCGCCTCGAAAATACCCGCTGCGCCCATGCCGGTGCCGATGCACATGGTGACCATGCCGTACTTCTGCTTGCGCCGGCGCATGCCGTGCAACAAGGTGGCAATGCGCACCGCGCCGGTAGCGCCGAGCGGATGGCCAAGCGCAATCGCGCCGCCGAGCGGATTGACCTTGCTGGGATCCAGGCCGAGATCGCCCATCACGGCGAGCGCCTGCGCGGCGAATGCTTCGTTGAGCTCGATCCAGTCCAGTTGATCCTGGGTGATGCCGGTCTGCTTGAGTGCCTTCGGGATCGCTTCCTTCGGGCCGATGCCCATGATGTCCGGCTTGACGCCGGCGACCGAGAAGCCGACGAAGCGGGCGAGCGGGGTGAGGCCGTAATCCTTGATCGCCTGTTCGCTGGCGAGCAGCACGGCGCCGGCACCGTCGGACATCTGCGAGGAGTTGCCCGCGGTAACGGTGCCACCGAACTGGCCGTTGCGAAACACCGTCTTGAGCTTGGACAGAACGTCCAGCGTAGTGCCTGCGCGCGGGCCTTCGTCGGTGTCGATGTGGCGGCTGTCGGTGATGATGCTGCGGGTGGCGAGGTTCGGATAGTGATCATCCAGCGCGAACGGGCTGATCTCGTCCTTGAACTCGCCGGCGGCGATGGCGGCGAGCGCGCGACGGTGGCTTTCCACCGAGAACGCATCCTGCTGTTCGCGGCTGATTTTCCACTGCTTCGCCACGTTCTCGGCAGTGATGCCCATGCCGTAGGCGATGCCGATGTTCTCGTCGTTGAAGATTGCCGGGTTCATGGCGATCTTGTGGCCCATCATCGGCACCATGCTCATGCTCTCGGTACCACCGGCGAGCATCAGGTCGGCCTCACCCAGGCGGATGCGGTCAGCGGCCATCGCAACAGCCTGCAGGCCAGATGAACAGAAGCGGTTGATGGTGACGCCAGGTACGGTGTCTGGCAGGCCAGCCAGCAGCACGCCGATGCGCGCCACGTTCATGCCTTGCTCGGCTTCCGGCATGGCGCAGCCGATGATGGCG
>JBAPPP010000291.1:0-2975 GCA_049280175.1 Rhodanobacter sp. | reverse complement strand
GCACTATGGAAGTTCCAGCGTCCTGGGACACCTGTTCAATCAGGGATTGGTCTCAGGAGAGCTTCTGAAATCCCACGCGGGCTACGTGGAACTGGCCAACGCGAAACTCACCCCGGTCCACCAGCTCACTCCCGACATCAAGGGTGCCAAGATGCCCCGCAATGTGTCTGGATACATCATCGTCTTCGGCATCATCAGCCAATCGGATAAGCCGGATCTCCATCTGCCATTTTTCGCCAAGGTGGTTTTAAAGAGCGTCTACACCAGGCTTTCCGAGCTTGGCTATGGAAGCATCATGCTCGCCAAGATCTCATGTGACCCGATGGTCAAACTGATGAAAGCCGTTAAGCCCAAGAAGCAGAGAAAGAAGCGAACTAAGAAGTAGTACCGGGTGGCTTGCCTTGGCATAGAGCGGACTTCGACAACGCTCACTCAGCCACTGACAGGAGCACCGCAGGGCGATTAGCGTCGCTTATCGCGGATAGGCATGCACGCGCCGGACTTTCAGTCACCGGGCAGGCCAGCTCGTACCAAGCCAAGGGTCTTAGCTCTTGATAAAAGCGAGGAGGTCGGCATTGATGACGTCGGCATAAACGGTTGACCAGACATCAAGGGCTACACCGATCTCGATGATCGGCGAAATAGAGGACGTTACAGCAGAAGATTGATGCATCTTTCACACGGGGGGGTCATAGTTACTGTTGGGGGAATCCATGCATGGCTGCAGTTGGTCGCCGACCACGGGCTAGAGGATGGGTTGACTATTGATCCTTAATCCGAAGCATTGATTGGACGGCCGGGAGATCTGCCATGAACATCGTGCATGTGAGGCAGTAGGCATTGGCCATGATCCGATCGAAGGGCTTGCGTATTTCGATACGTGAACGCATTGGCTAACGGGGAGTGCAAGCGCACTTGCTGGTATTCACCCGCTGCTGAAGAGGAAAGCAAGCGATGGATCCAGAAGATCGAGACAACACGAGAGATGCTGACAACAAGGGCAGGGCATTAGACCTTGAACCCAGTTCGAAGCAACGTCTCTTCACACGCCGAAAGGTTCTGATCGGCCTTGCGGCTTTGCCCGGTGCCGTACCATGGATGCGTTCCATGGCGGACAGTCTGGCTGACGTGCCGCCGCGTGGCCCGGGCGACCTGCTAGGCAAGTACAGCGAGCGCTCGAAGTACGTCCAGATCAGCCGTCTCCCGGAGGCAGGACCAGGGGTTAGGAATGTTGATCCGGTCAACGCGATCAACTCCAAGGCGCCTTTGGACAAATTGGTTGGCATCATCACGCCTTCCGACCTGCACTACGAGCGTAGTCATGCGGGCGTACCAGAAATAGACCCCGCCAAGCACCGCTTGCTGATCCACGGCATGGTGAAGAAGCCGATGGTGCTTACCGTATACGATCTGATGGCGCTGCCTTCGGTTTCTCTAATCCATTTCGTCGAGTGCACGGGCAATGGCTGGGAAAACTGGAAGAAGGCCGACGAAAACCTGACTGTGCAAAACACCCACGGTCTGGTCAGCTGCACTGAATGGACGGGTGTGCCACTGAGGCTGCTGGTCGATATGGTTGGCGTGGATCGCCGGTCACTGTGGATGCTTGCCGAAGGTGGCGATGGCGCCGGTGTCGACCGAAGCATCCCCCTCACCGATGAGATACTTAACGACGCGCTGGTTGCCTACGGTCAAAACGGGGAACCCATCCGGCCCGCGCATGGCTTTCCGATTCGGCTGATCATGCCGGGCTTCGAGGGCAACTTGAATATCAAGTGGCTGCGCCGTCTGAAGTTCGGCGACCGGCCATGGATGACTCGCTGGGAAACCGACCGCTACACGCAGCTGCGCCCCGATGGTTTGGCGACTCAATTCCAGCTAAGGATGGACACCAATTCTGTCATCACCTCGCCCTCCGGCATGATGGAAGTTCGTCCCGGTTACAAGCGCATCACCGGCTTAGCCTGGAGTGGCCACGGCAAGATTGCCAAGGTTGAAGTAAGCACGGACGAGGGTCGGACCTGGAAGGCAGCTCAACTGAATGAGCCGGTGCTGTACAAGGCGCAAACCCGTTTCCAAATGGATTGGATGTGGGATGGCAAGCCGACCAAGATCGTCAGTCGTTCGACAGACGAAAAAGGCAACATCCAGCCTGACCGCAGGTCCTTCATCGCCAGGGTGGGTACTAACGCGCTGTTTCACTACAACGCGCAGCAGACCTGGAGTATCGATTCCAATGGCAAAGTTCACAACGCTCTGTCGTAACACGGTTGCGCTCGCAGCCCTGTTCACCTGCACGCTGGCGGTCTCGGCGCCGCCCAACTACGGCGTGGGGCGCTCTGCGACGCCGGAGGAGATCAAGCTGTGGGATATCGACGTTCGTCCCGACGGCACCGGACTGCCCGAGGGCAAAGGCACGGTGGACCGAGGCAAGACGGTATACAACAGCAACTGCCTCGGTTGCCACGGCCTCAACGGGCAGGGCGGGATCAAGGACCGTCTGGTCGGCGGCCAGGGCAGCCTGGCAACGGACAAGCCAGTGAAAACCATCGGCAGTTTTTGGCCTTATGCCACCACGCTGTTCGACTACATCCATCGGGCCATGCCGTATACCGCGCCAGGTTCTCTGAGTATCGACGACACCTATGCCGTTGAGGCCTATCTGCTGAACTTGAACGGCATCCTGCCGGACGGCGCTACGCTCGACAAAGCCACGCTTCTGCGCGTTAAGATGCCCAATCGCAACGGCTTCGTGCCCGAACCTGAATTCGTGCACATCACCAACTCCAGATAGACGCAGTTCTACGGGGCACCTGTGACCGCTGGCTACAACTCGCCTATTGGTTAATTTCCGCCAATTCTCGATTGCAACGGCCAAAGGTACGCCGGGGGCGCTCGACGAACGGCATGAAGTACCTCAACGGACTCCGTCTCCCGCGTGAGCTGGCACCGCTTGACGGTTGGTTCCGAGTTGT
>JBAPPP010000290.1:0-4423 GCA_049280175.1 Rhodanobacter sp. | reverse complement strand
GCTGTTCCACTCCTTGCACGCCACCTCGCATGCCTTGCAGCCGGTCGCTCGGAGCGCGCAGGCGAACCGTCTCCCGGTCGGAACGCCAACATGCGCAACATCGCCATTTCGAAACCGGTGCGCGCATCCGGCGCCAGCGCCAGATCACGCCGACCCGAGGTGGCGATCTGGTAGTACAGCTGCACGTCTTCGGGCGTCATCCGTGCGGCCAGGGCAACCAGGGCGCCGTCATCGTCGCTGCCCTCGTCCGGCTGGTAGCCGGGTATCAACTGGATCAACTGCAGTCGATGCAGCACGCTGGCCAAGTCGTCCAGCACGCCACCGAAATCCGGCGAATACGAGGCAATCTGCGTGCATTCGACCAACAGCCGCTCGCCATCGCCGGCGGCCAGCGCATCCAGCACGCCCAGCACCTGTCCGCGTGCCACGCTGCCCAGCATGGTGCGCACATCGTCGGCATGCAGCGCGCCACCGCCATAGGCGATCGCCTGGTCAAGCAGCGACAGGCCATCGCGCAGCGAACCGTCCGCCGCGCGGGCCAGCTCGCCAATCGCGCTGTCTTCGTACGCAATGTTTTCCGCCGCCAGGATGTGCCGCATCTGGCCGGAAATCTGCTCCGGTAGCAAGCGCTTCAGGTTGAACTTGAGGCAGCGCGACAGCACCGTCACCGGCAGCTTCTGCGGATCGGTGGTGGCGAGCAGGAACTTCACATGCGGCGGTGGTTCTTCCAGTGTCTTCAGCAGCGCGTTGAACGCGTTCTTGGACAACATGTGCACCTCATCGACCAGGTACACCTTGAAGCGGCCGCGTGACGGCGCGTACTGCGCGTTCTCGATCACCTCGCGCACATCATCCACGCCGGTATTGCTGGCGGCGTCGATTTCCAGCAGATCGACAAAACGACCTTCGTCCACCGCCGTGCACACCGAGCACTCGCCACACGGATCGGCCGACTGCCCGCGCTCGCAGTTCAGCGACTTGGCGAAAATGCGCGCAATCGTGGTCTTGCCGACACCTCGGGTGCCGGTGAACAGATAGGCGTGATGCATGCGGCCCGTCTCGAGCGCATTGGTGAGCGCGCGCACGACATGCTCCTGCCCAACCAGCTCGGCGAACTTGCGCGGCCGCCACTTGCGTGCGAGTACCTGATAAGACATGCCTGACTACCTTGGGGCGATCATTGATTGTGCCAAGTCAGGGGCGGCAAGTCAGTAACAAAAGCCGCGTGACCGGCAGGCATAGTGACGGTTGTCTGTCGCATCGACTGCGAGGCAAGGCTGAAAAGGCGGCGGCCCCGCCAGCCACACCCCGGCACCCGAATCATTCGCTACCGTTGCTTCCTTCCGGACCTGGCGGAGTTTGCGAACTATCGTCGCGGGGGGACCGACGGGGCCACCATAGACGTGGGCTGTTGAGCCCTGACACTGACGGGTTAGACCCGCTTGGAACCTTGCAAGTTGGCGGAGAGAGCGGGATTGTTCGGCCCTTCCTGGGCCTCACCCCTCGCTTGCGCGAGGGGCCAGCCTGCGGCTGTCCAAATTCGTTCCAGACGAATTTGTCGAACCGGTCCAGGCTTCTCAATCATCATCGATCCACTTGCATTCAACTTTGCGTCAATCCGAAGATCGTCGCACGGTTTCACTCACTGGCGGAGAGAGCGGGATTCGAACCCGCGATACGTATTACCGTATACACACTTTCCAGGCGTGCTCCTTCAACCACTCGGACACCTCTCCGTATGGGTGAAACCGCCTCTGCCGGTCAAGCAACCCCGGCAAAGAAGCGGAAGGATAGCGTCAGGCTCGGATACAGGCAAGCGAGGATGCGCCGATTCACCCAGCATCCGCCCGGGGTGCAGCCGGTTCAGGCAACGCCACGCGGCCATCAGTCGCGGCGATACGGTAGCCGCGGGCGGCCAGCGCAATGCCATCGGCGGCGCTGCCGTAGTGGTACAGCAGCAAGCGTGAACGCAGCGCGTCGGCATATTCGCGTTCGATATCGTCGATACCGGTGTGCGAGGGATTACCGACCAGGCTGCAATCGTGCGCGATCAGCTCTCGCCCACCAGCATGGTGGGCGAGCACTTCGGGAATCGGCCGGGTGTCGCCGGTGTAGGCGAAGCTGCCGGCCAGCGCCAAGCCATACGACGTACCAGGCACGTGGTGGCGCGTGGCGAATACGTCGAACCACAGCCCATCCAGCCAGAAGCCGCGCGTGCATGGCAGCAGCCGAAACGCTTCCCAGTAATTGACGCCGCCTTCGGCCAGCGCGCCGGGGTAGTCCGCCACGCGCATCTGCAGCCACGGTAGCAGCGCGGCATGCACAAAGAACTTGGTGGTACCGCGCAGGCGTTCGTCGAACCACAACTTGAAGAACAGCCGCTCCAGCCCAGCCACATGATCCATGTGGGTATGCGTGATGAACACGGCGCGCGGCGGCACGCCGTAGGCGGCCACATAGCGATCGAGCGTGTCCGGCCCGCAATCGATCAGCAACACGGGTTCGCCATCGCGCTCCAGCACTACGGCGGAGGAACCAAGCTCCACGGCGTGCGCCGCGCCGACGCCGAGAAAATGCAGATGCCAGTTCATGCGTCCAATGTACGCCCGTAGCGATAAAGGAGGGGCTGCCAGATGGTCTGCTCGAACACCGACTCACCCTGCGCGGCGGCACCCAGCTTCAGCAGCGAGCGGCGAAGTCGTCGCAGATTGGCCAGCTGCCATGCCCGCACCGGCGGCCGCAACTGGCCGCGGTCAAAGTCGATCAGATAGAGCTGGCCCGTCGTTACCAGCACGTTGTGCGCATTCAGGTCGGCATGCCAGATGCCTGCGCGATGAAAGCGCGCCACCAGCGCACCGACTTCCTCAGCCAACTCACCATCCAGCCGCCCCGCCGCCAGACATTCAGCGAGCGTAGGAGCGTCTTCGATGAAGCGCGTAATCAGGTCCGCGGTGTAGAACAGGCCATGCCGGCAATAGCGCGCCGCCACTACCGACGGCCCGGGCAGTCCGAGCCGGGCGATTGTACCGAGCAGGCGGAACTCCGCGAAACCACGGCTGCGATCCGCGCCGGTCCATAGATAGCGATCGCGCATCAGCCTAGCCACCAGACCGCCGCGATGGTAATGCCGCAACACACATTCACCAGCCGGGCTGTTGATGATCGCCACACCACCACGACCGCCTGATTGCATGCGCAAGGCATCCCGTCCGCGCCAGTAATCCGGTGCAAACCAGTCATGATCGACTTGTGGCGACACGGTGGCGTCGAACAGAATCGCACCCGCTGCGTCTTTGTGTGTTCGTTCCTGCATCATCCTGCCCAATGGTGCCGGATCCTCGTCACCGTCCGCTCCCTGAAGATTCTAACCCAAGCCCATGACTGCACCTGCCTCGATCTGCCTGCTGCGCACTTCCGCCATCGGCGATGTCACTCACGTGGTGCCGCTGCTGCGGACTTTTCAGCAGGCGTGGCCGGCCACCTCACTGACGTGGATCATCGGCAAGCTTGAGCGCAAGTTGGTCGGTGACCTGCCCGGCGTGGAATTCGTCACGTTCGACAAGGCGGCGGGCTGGGCCGGTATGCGTGCGGTGCACACAGCGTTGCACGGACGCAGGTTCGATGCGTTGCTGCAAATGCAGGTGGCGCTGCGCTCGAATCTGCTGAGCCTGGGCATCAAGGCCGATCGACGCGTCGGCTACGACCACGCGCGCGCGAAGGATCTGCATGGCCTGGTCGTCAACGAGCGCATACCGGCGCGCACCGGCGAACATGTGCTGGATGCGATCGGCAGCTTCTGCGAGCCGCTCGGCCTCAGGCAGACGCAGGTGCGATGGGACATCCCGATTCCCGATGAAGCGCATGCCTGGGCCGCTGAACAACTATCCGGCGACACACCGACCCTGCTGGTCAGCCCCACATCCAGCCATGCCCTGCGCAACTGGCAAGCCGAGCGCTATGCCGCCGTGATCGATCATGTCGTGGCCCGCGGCTGGCGCGTGGCCTTGGTCGGCGGTCCTTCATCGATCGAGCGCACGATGGCCGACGCCGTACTGGCAGCATGCAAATGCGCCCCGCTCGACCTCACCGGCAAAGACACCCTGAAACGTCTGCTGGCCATGCTCAGCCGCGCACAATTATTGTTGGCGCCCGACTCCGGCCCGATGCACATGGCCAACGCCGTCGGCACCCGGGTGCTGGGCCTGCATGCCGCCAGCAATCCGGATCGCTCCGGCCCCTATTCCGACCGCCGCTGGTGCGTGAATAAGTACGACGAGGCCGCACGCAAGTATCTGGGCAAGCCTGCCAGCGAATTAGCGTGGGGCAGCAAGATCGAGCGCCCCGGCGTGATGGGCCTGATCGGCGTCGATGAGGTGATCGAGCGTTACGAAGCGGCCGCACGCGACCTCGGTTTGTAGGAGCG
>JBAPPP010000289.1:0-2549 GCA_049280175.1 Rhodanobacter sp. | reverse complement strand
TCCATGCCCGGCAAGTCCGTGAGGCGGGGCCGGGCTTTTCGACAGGACTCCTGTCCTGACGAAAAGGAATCGACATCCCTGTCGATTCCCCTACGGGCCTGTCGACCCCGCCTCACCGCCGCACAGGGGCCCCGGGTAGAGCCGCGGGCATCCCTGCCAGCACTCGGTACGCAGCCGCTGCGCGGCCACGAGAGCGAGAGCGAAGGCAAAGCAAAGAGCAAAGAGCAAAGAGCAGGAAACAGGGAGCAGGGAGCAGGGAGCAGGACGTAAAAGCACGTCAGCGTGATATGCAATGCTTCATTGGTCCGCCCTCCAATCCCACCCACGAACCGTTCGCCCTGAGCGTAGCGCAGCGAAGTCGAAGGGCCTTCGGGAAACGACTGGCCAACCGGATCAGCACCTTTGGCTTTGGCTTTGGCTTTGGCTTTGGCTTCGGCTTCGGCTTCGGCTTTGGCTTTGGCTTTAGGCTTTGCTCGTTTTTTGATTTGGCTTTTTGCTTTTCTAAAATGTGCGCGCAGGACGCGCACCCGCTTTACCCGGGGCCCCTATGCGGCGGTGAGGCAAGGTCGACAGGCCCCGACAGGGGGAATCGACAGGAAGTCGATTCCTTTTCGCCAGCACACGGATGTACTGTCGAAAAGCCCGACCTTGCCTCACGCACTTTCTGGGCAGGATGCCCGGCTCACATTACGGGCGCATTTTCTCTTGGTTACTTCTCTTTTGGACAAGCAAAAGAGAAGTAACTCGCCCTCCGCAGGAGGGTGAAACGCTCTAAAAGCAACAGCTCGCGCTAAAGCAACGAACCTCGCGACACGCGCTGGGCCCCTGCCTGCGCAGGGGTGACGAGCAATGAACGTTCCCGCGAAAACCGAACCCTCACCCCAGCCCTCTCCCAAGGGGAGAGGGGGCTAAAGCACAGGGAGAAGGGATAGAGCGCGTCGAGACTGAAGTCGTCCCCACCAGCTCAGTTCGGCAACGACTCGGCGACCAGTGGCTCACGCTCGATCGGAAATGCCGCCCACAACTCAGCCATGCTCAAGCCACTCACCGGATGTCGAAAATCCGGCGCGATGTCGGCGATCGGCCGCAGCACAAACGCGTGCTTGAGTTCCTCGCGTGGAATCTGCAGATGGCCCGCTCCCTGCGTGATCAGCGCGTCGTAGAACACGATGTCCAGATCCAGCGTGCGGTCGGAGTAGCGAGGCACGTCGCGACGGCGGTCGTGGCGGTCCTCCAGCGCATGCAGCCAGTCGTTCAGCGCCGATGGCGACAGATCGGTATCCAGCCCCACCGCCAGATTGACGAAATCCGCACCGGCAAAACCCATTGCCTTGCTGCGATAGGCCGGCGACACCGTGATGTCGCCAAAGTGCTCGCGCAGGGCTGCGATCGCCGCCACCAGATAACGCTGCGGCTCCCGGTTGGAGCCCAGGCTCAGATAGACCCGTGCCATCAGCCCGGCCGCGTGCCGCGTTCGATCCGCACACCGACCGCCTTCGCGCCGCGTACCGCGCCGGGCTTGGACAGCTTCAGGCGCACCCAACTGACACCGAACTCCTCGCGGATGATCACCGCGCAGCGTTCGGCCAGCGTCTCGACCAGACCGAAGTTCGATTCACCGACATAGCCGATCAGGCGCTTGGATACGTCCTTGTAGTTGAGCGTGTCGGCAATGTCTTCGCTGGCCGCCGGGCGCGTATTGTCGAACGCCATCTCGATATCGAACGACAGGGTCTGGCGCACGCGCCGCTCCCAGTCATAGATGCCGATGACAGTATCGATACGCAGATCTTCGATGAAAACGATGTCCATGATGTTGATGTCCGTGAAGAGCTGTAGCCCTACAGGTTCAACGAGCTGGCGGCAGGATGCAAGTCGTCGCGCCGTGCGCTACACGGCCATGACACTGGGGCCAACGGCCTCTCCTGCCTAACAGCGAGTACGTTCCGCGCTTGACATCGCCTATCCCACATGTATACATTTAACTATTACTTTAAATATCTAATTAATTATGACCGCCGACCGGATCTTCGAAGCGCTCGCCTCGCGTCCACGTCGCGAGATCCTCGCCTACCTCTCGGCCAATGAGCTGACCGCTGGCGAGATCGCCGGCCGCTTCGCCATGAGCGCACCAGCCATATCGCGTCACTTGTCGTTGCTGGAAGCCGCCGGCCTCGTCAACAGTGAGCGTCGTGGTCAGTACATCTTCTACAGCCTCAACAAGGACAGCCTGGTAAACACACTCAATGGATTCGCCATGGAGATCTGTCCCGTTGCCGGACCGCTCAAGCGCGAGTCGCGCAAGCTGGCCGTGAAGAAGCAAGCCGGTTGACGCAACGAACTTCATAGATAGTCATGCGGACCCAGAAGGATTCGACCCCGATGCACGCAAAGGTCATTCGAACATTTCCGTCGGTGCGCATCCCGTCCGAATCCGGCGGCTTGCCAGTGGAAGTTTCATTGATCAGCCAACTCGGCCACGGCTCCGGCGACCATCTGTTTGCAGGCGTTCTGGCACGCCAGCAGGCTCATGAAGATTTCGCCGACGA
>JBAPPP010000288.1:0-1754 GCA_049280175.1 Rhodanobacter sp. | reverse complement strand
GCCTATGAACGCGACTATATCCTCAAGAAGCTGGATGACAATCACGGCAACATCAGCCGCACCGCTGAAGTGCTCGGTCTGGAGCGAAGCCACCTTTACCGCAAAATGAAGACTCTGGGGATTGCCGTCAAAGAGTGACTGATGTGGGGCGGACACTCTTGTCCGCCGCCTTTGAAGTTGAATGGGTCCAGATACTGGTGGGGATGCTACTTGGGTTTTGTTTGACTACTACGGTCAAAATCAACATCGGCGGACGAGAATGTCCGCCCTACACGTTTTTTACTTCTTGATCATGTGGATTTCTGTGCCGTTCTTGAGGAACTTCACTTCATCCATCAGTTGATTGATCAGAAAAATGCCGCGGCCGTGATCGGAATAGACGCTTTCGCCTTGCAGTGGATCGGGAATTTCGCCCGGTTTGAATCCGGTACCTGGATCGCGCACCACGATCAAAATACTCTGGTCCTCGTTGCAAACAACGTCACATTCTACGATCTTCGATGGGTCGGCCTTCGCCCCGTGAACCACCGCGTTGGCTAACGCCTCGGTCAATGCCAATTCGATGGCATCGTGCTTCTCCGGATCACTATGTACCTGCCTCACCAGATCCATCACGCTCTGGACCACGGGATCCACTGCATTGCGGTCAGCTGCCAGCGTGACTTTCAGCTTTAACTTGCCACTTTCAAACTTGTGAATCTCGGGTTTATCGGTCATGGCCTGCTTTCGTAATCAAGCAACAACGTACCCAACTTGGATGCGTTTCCGCGCTCCGGGATTCTACAGGTATCACCCCATTCGAGCAAAGTGACGCAGGCTCATGGCTTTCCGCTTCCTGCCAAGCGCTCGACCTGGCGACGCCAATCAAGCTCTTCGACGAACTCGTGCGACTCCCGCCAGTTTTCCCGCACCTTGATGAAAAGCTCCAGGAAAACACGCTTCTCGATCATCTTTTCGATCTGCAAGCGGGCCGCGGTGCCAATCTTCTTCAGCATCTGGCCGCCTTTGCCTACCAGTATTCCCTTCTGTCCGTCCCGTTCGCAGTAAATCATGGCCGCAATTCGAGTCACCTTGGTTCCTTCCTCAAATTGCTCGATCACAACCGTGGTCGCGTACGGAACTTCTTCCTCGGTCGCTACCAGGATCTGTTCCCGTATGATTTCTGACACCATAAAACGGACTGGCTGATCCGTGATCTGGTCTTCGGGAAAATAACGCGGGCCTTCGGGCAGGAAGCGGAGCACCTTTTCCAGAAGGACGTCGAGACCGTCGCGTTTTCGGGCCGAGAGCGGAATGATTTCCCGGAATTCGTGGAGCTTTCGATACTCATCCATGATGGGCAGCAGTTTCTCTTTGGTGCCGCGTAGGAGGTCAATCTTGTTCAACAACAGGAATACCGGCGTGCCCGATTTCTTCGCCATCTCGAGCACAAAGGTGTCTTCACGCGTGAATCTGCGCGTAACGTCCGCGATCAGCAGCACCAACTCACAGCCGACCATTGCCTCTCGCACCTCCGCCATCATCTTCCGGCCGAGAGAAGTGTCGGGACGGTGAACGCCCGGAGTGTCAATGAGCACGATCTGGCCCCCCAGCCTTTTTTTCTGCTTGGGGACGTGGATAATTCCCAGAATACGGTTGCGCGTGGTCTGTGGCTTGGGGCTGATAATCGCCAGCTTCTCGCCGACCAGCGCATTGAGGAGGGTGGATTTGCCGGCGTTGGGACGACCCAGAATGCAGACGAATCCGGAGTGAAA
>JBAPPP010000287.1:0-5047 GCA_049280175.1 Rhodanobacter sp. | reverse complement strand
CGACCCCACCCCAGCCCTCCCCTGCGAGCAGGGGAGGGAGCACGGCAAAAAAAACGGCCCGGTGGAGACCGGGCCGTTTTCGTCAGCAAACTCAGCGCGCTTACGGCCGCCGTGCCAGCTCCGGATTCTCCCGGCTCACTGGCATCAGATCCTTCTTCGATACGCCCAGCCACAGCAGGATCGGGCTGGCGACGAAGATCGATGACAGCGTACCGACCACAATGCCGATCAGCATGGTGACGGCGAAACCGTGCACCGCCGTGCCACCGAAGAAGAACAACGCACCCATGGCGATGCCGGTGAACAGCGACGTGATGATGGTTCGCGATAGCGTGTTGTTGATCGAGCGGTTGAGGATTTCCTCCGGCTCGGCCTTGCGCGCCGAACGGAACAGTTCACGGATACGGTCGAACACCACCACCTTGTCGTTGATCGAGTAACCAATCACAGCAAGCACCGAAGCGAGCACGGTCAAGTCGAACTCACGCTGCACCAGCGCCAGGATACCCAGCGTCACCAGCACGTCGTGCACTTCGGTCGCCAGCGCAGCGATCGCGAACCTGCGCTCGAAGCGGATCCACAGATAGAAGCCGATCCCGAGGATCACCAGCAGTGCCGCGTAAATGCCATCGGTACGCAATTCCGTACCTACTTCGGCACTGACGAAGTCGCGACTCTTGAGCTTGGCGTCCGCGCGCGCGACCTGCAGCATCTTGGTCACGTCAGTGGCGATGCGGTCGAGGTTGACCTTGCCGTCGGCCTGTATGCCACCCGGGTCGTCCTTTGCCTGGAAACGAATCGACACTTCGCGGGTGCCGCCGAGGCTCTGCACGATGGCGTTCTCGATACCACCCTTGACCAGCGCCACGCGCACATCGGAGATCTGCACAGGCTGGTCGTAATCGACAACCAGCGAAACGCCACCGGTGAAATCCAGCCCGTAGTTGAGTCCCTTGGCCGCGATCAGCACGACCGACGCAATCATCAGGAATGCAGCGATCGCAATGCTGAACTTGCGCATGCCGAGGAACGGGATATTGCTGTTGTGATTGAAGATTTCCATGAGTTCTTGTTCCTCTTCAGACCGACAACGTCTTGAGCTTGCGGTGGCCGTGGATCAGTGCGGTGAACGCGTGGGTCAGCGTCACCGAGGTGAACAGCGAGGTCAGGATGCCGATCATCAACGTCACGCCGAAACCCTTGATCGCGCCGGTACCCATCGTGGTCAGCGCCAGCGCGGCGATCAGGTGGGTGACGTTCGCATCGAGAATGGTTGACCACGCTTTCTCGTAACCAGCGCGAATCGCGGCGTGCGGCGTAGAGCCGTTGCGTAGCTCTTCACGTACACGCTCGCAGATCAGCACGTTCGCATCAATCGCCATGCCCAGTGTCAGCACGATACCGGCGACACCTGGCATGGTCAGCGTGACGCCGATCAACGACATCACCGCCACCAGAATCACCAGGTTGAAGAACAGCGCAATGTCGGCGACCAGGCCGAACAGCTTGTAGTAGATCGCCGCCGCCAGCAGTACCAGAGCCAGGCCCAGCATGACCGCCTTGAAGCCTTTGTCGATGTTGTCCTGACCAAGGCTGGCACCGATCACGCGCTCCTCGACGATGTCGACCGGCGCAGCCAGCGCGCCACCCTTGAGCAGCAGGGCAAGATCGGAGGCTTCCTTCGGGCTACCCAGACCGCTGGTTTCGAACTGTCGGCTGAAAGCGCCCTGGATGGTGGCGTCGTTGATCACTGTCTCGGTGATCTTCGGCGTACGCACTTCCTTGCCGTCGACCATCTGTGTATCGACCACGCGCTCGACGTACACCACGGCCATCGGCTTGCCGATGTTGTCGTTGGTGAAGTCACCCATCTTCTTGGCGCCAGCGGCGTTCAACGTGACATTGACGTTAGGCGTACCGCTGCGCGTATCGGTGCCGGAGGACGCATCGGTCAATTCGTTGCCGTTGACGATGATTCGCTTGCTGACAAGGACGGGCGCATGCGTTTCGCGCATGTAGTAGAGGTTGGCGTTCGGCGGAATGTTTCCGGTTCGTGCGGCGTCTTGTGCCGCCGGATCGTTCGGATAGCCGATGCCGGCACGGTACTGCAGCGTGGCGGTTGCACCGATCAGCTTCTTGGCCTCGGCCGGATCCTGCACGCCAGCCAGCTCGACCACAATGCGGTTGTCGCCCTGTTGCTGGATCAGCGGCTCGGACACGCCCAATGCATTGATGCGGTTGCGCAATGTCTCCAGATTCTGCGTGATCGTGCCCGAGGACAGCGAGCGCAGCTTTTCCGGCTTGATCACGGCATTCAGGACGAAACGATCGCTGGTGTTTGGACCGTTCGACACATTGAGATCGGTGAACTCATTGGCGATCGCATCCGAAGACTTGGTGCGATCGTCAGCCGAATGCAGGATCACCGCGACACCCTGGCCATGCACGACGTTGCGGGCAACCGATTCGTAATGGATGTTCTTGTCGCGCAGCAAGCTGCGGATGTCATCGGCGTAACTGTCTTCCTGCTTGTCGAGCACATCGCCCTGATCAACCTGCATCAGGAAGTGCACGCCGCCCTGCAGATCCAGGCCCAGCGGCATCGAACGCGCGCCAACGGCGCGTAACCAGGCGGGCACCGTCGATTGCAGTTTGAACGCGACCGTATAGCCGTCGCCCAGTGCCGTCCTTATCGCGTCGGCACCGCTCTTCTGGACGTCCGTATTGGCGAACGTGGCCAGCAACTGGTCGCCCTGCACGATCACTTCGCCGGTCGCGATGTTCTGCTTGGCGAGCGCAGCCGTCACTTTCTGCTGAATGGACGGGTCGATCGGCGGAGCATCACGGTTGGCGGTGACCTGCACGGCCGGCGACGGGATAAACGCATTGGGCAACGCGTAGACGATGCCGAACAGCATCACCAGCGCGACCAGCGCGTACTTCCAGCGGGGAAAATCACTCATGCCTTGAATCCATCAAAGCCGCGGCACCAGGCCACGGCGGTAGTGACAATCGGGGGTTTATCTCGGAAGAGCCGCCCTGAGCCGCGAGGCGCCATCTCCTGTTCGCCTTCTCAAACGGACTTGAGCGAACCCTTGGGCAGCACTTGGGAAACGGCACCCTTCTGCACCTTGACCGTCACGTTGGTCGCGATTTCGACCGAGATGAAGGTCTCGCCCACTTCGTCCACGCGTCCGGCGATACCGCCATTGGTGACCACCTCATCGCCCTTGGACAAGCTGGAGATCAGCGCACGATGCTCCTTCTGGCGCTTCATCTGCGGGCGGATCATCATGAAATACATCAGGGCGAACAGCAGGATCAACGGCCCGAAGGTCCACAATGGATTGCCAGCAGCAGGCGCCGGAGCAGCTTGGGCGATCACGAACGGGATCGGAAAACTCATCAGTTTGTCTCGCAAGTTATGGCGACAGCAGGAAATTCAGCTGAACGCCCGATAAAAGATCGTCGATTATGCCACGCCCCCTGAGACCGTGCACGGCGCCCCGTGGCGCTTGAGCCCGGCCGTCAAAAACTACTGTGGGCAGCCGATGTACGTTGCAAGGCCAGCCCCGCCAGGTCGCGCAAGCCAGGGCCTCTCCTTGCGGTGGTCACGACGGGCGGGCCAGGCGAACCCCTGGACTTACCCGACGGCGGCGCCCTGCCTTTGTGCATAAAACCCGGCAACGAACGCATCCAGTGTGCCGCAGGCGATCGCCTCGCGCAGGCCAGCCATCAGCCGCTGGTAGTAACGCAGGTTGTGCATAGTGGCGAGCTGGCTGCCGAGGATCTCGTTGCAGCGATCCAGATGCCGCAGGTAGGCCCGCGAGAAGCCATTCGCGCAGGCGTAGCAGTCGCAGCCTTCCTCGATCACCCGTGTATCGGTGGCGAACTTCGCGTTGCGGATGCGCAGCGTGCCCTCGGCCGTGAACAGGAAGCCGTTGCGCGCGTTGCGGGTTGGCATCACGCAATCGAACATGTCGATACCGCGGCGTACCGCCTCGACGATGTCCTCCGGCCTGCCCACGCCCATCAGATAGCGGGGTTTGTCGACGGGCAGCAACGGCACCGTGAAATCCAGCGCATGGTTGCGCTCCGCTTCCGGCTCGCCCACCGCGAGACCACCGACCGCATAGCCATCGAATCCAATGTTGACCAGTCCCGCCGCCGAGCGCTGGCGCAGATTTTCGTAGACGCTGCCCTGCACGATGCCGAACAGCGCATTCGGATTCTTCAGATCATCGAAACTGCGACGCGAGCGCTCGGCCCAGCGCAGGCTCAGTTCCATCGAATCGCTGGCCACTTTCTCGGTAGCCGGGTACGGCGTGCACTCGTCGAAGATCATCGCGACGTCCGAATCCAGCGTCTTCTGGATCCGCATGGACTCCTCCGGCGACAGGAACACCTTGGAGCCGTCGACCGGCGAGGCGAACGTCACGCCCTCCTCGGTGATCTTGCGTTTGTGCGCCAGCGAGAACACCTGAAAACCACCCGAGTCGGTGAGGATTGGCTTATCCCAGCCAATGAACTTGTGCAGGCCACCGAACTTCTCGACGATCTCCAGCCCCGGTCGCAGAAACAGATGAAACGTGTTGCCCAGGATGATCTCGGCACCCACTTCGCGAATATCGCGCGGCGTCATCGCCTTGACCGAGCCATAGGTACCCACGGGCATGAACGCCGGCGTCTCGACTGTGCCGCGGGCAAATGTGAGGCGACCGCGGCGCGCGGCGCCATCGGTGGCGAGGAGGTCGAATTGGAGGGAAGTCATCAAGGCATTATCGCGTGTTTGGGCGTCATGTTCTGTCAGGGGATATTTCGGGAGGTCTGTTGCCCCCCACCGGCGGGAGCACGTACGGCGCGGGGGCAAGTAGGTTGGGGTGAGCGCAGCGAACCTCAACATCGGGCTACTCGGTGCTGCGGGGCTGCTGCCACGCAACGGCGGCGTACCCAGTGCGCTCTGTTTTACCTGGGCCCCCTGCTCTCGCGGGGTTACGACCAATGGGCGATCCCGCGAGCACCCGGACCCTCACCCCAGCCCTCTCCC
>JBAPPP010000286.1:0-5720 GCA_049280175.1 Rhodanobacter sp. | reverse complement strand
CTGGAAACGATCCGCGGCCTGATCGACATCCTGGAAAATCCGGGGCGTCTGCTCGAAGTGATCCGCGGCGAACTCGAGGCGGTCAAGGCTGAGTTCGGCGATGCCCGTCGTACCGAGATCCAGCATTCGCAGGAAGATCTCAACGTGCTCGACCTGATCGCGCCGGAAGATGTTGTGGTCACGCTATCCCACACCGGTTACATCAAACGTCAGCCAGCCAGCACCTATCGGTCGCAGAAACGCGGCGGCAAGGGCCGTTCGGCGTCGACGCTGAAGGACGAGGATTTTGTCGAGCAGCTGTGGGTCGTCAACACACATGACACCTTGCTCACGTTCACCAGCACTGGCCGCGTCTATTGGCTCAAGGTCTACCAGATGCCGGATGCGGGCCCTGGCGCTCGCGGCAAGCCGATCGTCAACTTGCTGGCACTGGGCGAGGGCGAGAAAGTGCAGGCGGTATTGCGGGTGCGCGAGTACACCGAAGATCGTTTCGTGTTCTTCGCCACCCGCCAAGGCACGGTGAAGAAGACCCCGCTGACCGAATTCGCGTTCCAGCTGCAGAAGGGCAAGATCGCCATCAAGCTGGACGAGGGCGATGCACTGGTCAATGTCGCGCTCACCGACGGCAACAGCGACATCCTGTTGTTCGCGTCCAACGGCAAGGTCAATCGTTTCGACGAGAACACCGTGCGTTCGATGGGCCGCACCGCCGGCGGCGTGCGCGGCATGCGGTTGGCTGAGGGCGTGAACGTGGTGTCGTTGATCGTGGCGGCGGAAGGTGACATCCTGACAGCGACTGCGCGCGGCTACGGCAAGCGCACCGAACTGGCCGAGTTCCCGAAGAAGGGACGTGGCACCCAGGGCGTGATCGGCATTCAGTGTTCCGAGCGCAATGGCGCACTGGTGGCAGCGGCCCAGGTCACCGAGGCACACGAGCTAATGCTGATCTCCAACCAGGGCACGCTGGTGCGTACCCGGGTTGCCGAGGTTTCGCAGCTCAGCCGCAACACCCAGGGCGTCACCCTGATCCGTCTGCCCGCCGACGAAACGCTGGTCAGCGTGATGCGGCTGGATGCGGAAGAGGAGAACGGCGACGAAGCCGCCATCGTTGATGTGCCGATGCCAACCGATGGCGAAGGCACAGACACGATCGAGCCAGCAGCTACCGAAGAATAAGCTTGCTGCTGTTCTGAACGAAAAACCCCCGGTCACGCCGGGGGTTTTTCGTTGCGACGTTGCTCGTGTTGCCGAATCGACCGCGCTGGATCTCCCGTGTGGGAGAGTCGGGCGGCTTTGACGAAACGACGACTGTTCGGAACGGGGAGCGGATAGTCAGGGCGATTTGAATTCGCGCGCTTCAATCGCACACAGTCCCGCAAGAAGAACTGTTGCGTGAAGATAACGCGAGCGTGCTTGGCGGCACAGTTCAGTAACTTCCTGAATTCACGTGCAGCTTGCCGATGTCCGCCCAGGGGGCTACGGGCTATGAGCGTTTTCACACTGTCGTCCGGAACATCGTGGTTCCATCGGGACTGTATGAGCCGGCACCTATTGTCAGCCGCCTATTCACACCGGTTTGAACGACGCCTGCGCGAGCTGGCGACAACGATTCGTTTCAACACCCAAGGAGTTCCACATGATCAAGCGCATGCTTCCCCTGTTGATTGGACTGTCCGTTTGCGGCGCCGCCTTCGCGCAGAGCATGCCTGCGGCCACCCAGTCGACGACGAGTACCGCAAATCACACCACCACGGTAACCACGTGGGCGACTCAACCACCCACTGGCGGGTCGACCGAGGATGCCGTCAAGACGGCGATCGCCAACGCCGGCTACAAGGAAGTGAAGGACCTGAAATTCAAGGATGGTGTGTGGCGCAGCAAGGCCAGCGGCGGCAATAAGCAGTGGGTCAAACTCGCGGTCGGGCCGGTCAACGGCAAGGTGTATGCGGCCGACGCGCCATCCAAACTTAGCAAGGACGAGATCAGCGCCAAACTGGCTACCTCCGGCTTCCAGAACGTCAAGGACGTGAAGTTCGACGAAGGCCTGTGGGCCGCTGAAGCCAAGACTCCGCACGGCGACGACGTCGATCTGCTGGTCGACCCCGATGATGGCAGCGTGGTGGCCAAGTCGCACGATTGATTCATTGCGTTTGCCATGGTCACAGAAGAGCCCGGTGCGTTGATGGCATCGGGCTTTTTTTTGGATCGACCACTCACGGTGATAGCGGCCCGAGACGTGCTCTAGGCAGCGGAAAATATCCGCTATCAGCGGCCGGGTCACAGGTGTGAATCTGTCGACTCCTTATCGGCGGCTTCATGCGAGAGCCTGCCAGTGGAGCGCAGCGGTCAATCAACAATGAACAGCGTTGCTCCTGTCCTCGTTGATGAGCGATGCGCTGCATCGCCGAAGTCGGAAACCTGGTAGCTCATGCCCGGCGTGAGCACGAAGATACGGCCGTCCTTCAACTCCGTATGAAGCTCACCTGCCAGCACGTAGAGCACGTGGCCGCGTTCGCACCAGTGATCAGCCCGACAGCCCTGGCTGTATTCAACCACTCGTACCCGTAGATCACCCACATTGAAAGATCGCCAGAGCGCCTCGCCGGACTCACCCGGATGTCGGGTGGTGGATAGCCATTAGGAAACCCTCTTGGCTCCGGAGTGATAACTTCAAAGCAGGTCGTTAACCCATCTTTGACTGCTCGAAAATCAGGCCTAACGTCTGCAGATGAAAGCTTGAAATTCGACTGCCAAAGTAGCATCGCGAATAGCAGCTCACCCATTCGAGCCTCCGACTGATCGCTGAGCAGGCGTGCATCAAATTGGCTGTCCGCTAGACCTTCGGCATGGAAACGGTCATATGCAGCGGTGAGCACCGTTACCGCTTCAATGCGATAGCACTCCTTGGCTCCGGACCACCTCGCTTCAAAGAAGGCGATAACTTCGTTCCGGTACTGTCGAGCCATGATTCGAGCTTCTGTTCAAAAGAAACGCTAGCTGTTTCACTCGGTCGCTATGGGCCGGAAGCCGGCATTCCTGCAATTGTTCAAACGCTGGCTTCGTTCGGCTTCCGCTTCTTACGTTTTGAGGCTTTCCACTCCTGAACTTCGACGACAACGACCTGAAGTCGCGCGCTCTGATCGGGACTGAGCGGAGCATGCTTCGACCTACGAAGGAGTGCATCGAACATGTAGCCAGATCTAAAGAAGTAAGGCCTCATCTCAAGGAAACAGATAGTCGCCTCCATCGTTTCTTCGTCGCCAGCCGCCAGGCGGTCCAGCGCAGCGTCATATCCGCCAGGGAACGCCAGTTCGTCGTATTGACGATGAAAGACCTCGCAGGCTTGCTTCCATTCTTCGCGTTTTTCTGGGCTTACGTCCCTCTTGGCAAACGTCTCATGGATACGGCCATGAAGGCGGGCAGCCTCCGCAGAATTCCTTTCAATCAACAGCTTCATCTTGTCAGTTGGATGAGGCATGCGGTTCTCCTTGCCAGTCAGACCAAAACTATCCGGGTCGGAAGCAGCCATTTGTTCTAGAGTAAGCCTTCTCTCTTGAGCTCTTGATCGTAGGCTTCCGCATACGCCGTAGCTATTTCGATTAAATGGTGATGCTCTTCACTTTCCGACACGTCGCCCGTTCCATCGAGACACCTGATATCGACCGAGGGCGGTAAATTTCTACCTTCTGGCCCCGGCACATGGCACGAATAACCATAGACACCAACAGGCCTGCGATCTCCAGTTGCCACAAGTGCCTTCGCATCGGCAGCTGGATTCTTCAAATTCAACTTTGAAAGCGTGCTTTTGAGAATCGCTGTCTGAGCTCCGGATTGTTCGGAGACATGACGATGCTTTGAACATCCAGCGATTATAAGTGAGAAGGCAATAGCCCACGCCGAAAGCCAAGCGGTAGCAACGACCTTCTTGGCGAGCCAAACCATAGGCCTCGATGCTTCCATGTCTATCCCTTTTGATGTCCGCTACGGGTCAACGGACGTTCCCAGCTTGCCTTGCCGCCGGCTTGCCAGCAAGGTCCGTTTGCGGACGAGGATGTGTGGAATCGCCAGTGAGCGTTTGGGGCTGATCAGGATTTGGTCAAATTCGGGAGGGTAGAGTCGGGCGGTCGAAGTCGACCAAATTCGCGCAGAAGGCACTCGCCTGAAGGCGGCTCTGCATTTTTACAGGGACGCACGCGCGGGGGCCCGCTATGACGCAGGGACAAATTCCTTCGGCACGTTGATATCGATCCAGCGGGTGATGTACAGCTCAAGCGCCACTCGTTCTGGAACCTCGATGCCGGCGTCCCGCACGAACGCGGCGGCAGCCTTGATCAACGCTTGCTTCGACTGACTGGAGGCTTGCCGCGCGGCGGCCTGCTTTTGTCGAAGCTGGACGATATGGGGAGAGGGCTGTCCTGGCTTGGCGAACTTCTGATAGCGACGCAGCTCGTCGGCGGCCAGTGCCGTGTCGAAGGCGGCCTGCAGCGTGGCCTTCTGGGCCTTGAGCAGCTGGATCAGGTTGCCGGCGGCTTTCGTCAGTTCCCCGGTTCCATCCGAAGTCAGAAGCAGGCGGGCGAGTACCGGGGACAGTGGGGCGCTAGTCACCTGCGGAGCATGTTCGCTCATGAGCTCGAGATAATTCAGGAAGCCTGCCTGGGGAAAGGACATCTGCATTGGCGCGGAACCTGATAAGGGAATCAGGAAGGATACGCCTTCGCAAGCGGTGCGCTACCTCGCCCAAGGCATGGTGTAGTTGCGAAGCTAACGCTTCGGCCGTCCAGCCACGCAGACCGCTGCTGTGTCCGCGCGTACGAAGTCGGCCGTCCAATTGGTTTCCCACGCATGGTCATCGTATGAAAATGCCTGCTCCCAACGAGCATGATCGTGGTCGAGCTTGGTCCACTTGAAGCGGACCTTCACCGGGCGGCCATTGTCCTGATCCTCGCCGTAGAACTCACCGTGATTGCCGTCGAAGCCGCCGAGCACAGGTGTATCCAACTCGCCATCGTCGCTACTTATCCAATAGATCGACCATTGATGCTTCGCCAGATTGAAGGTGCGCAGGGTCAGGCCGGCCCAGCCCTTCGTCGGCACGTAGAGTTCGTCTACGGTAATCATGCCGCCGAGATAGGGCGACATGCAGAGCGTCGCGGGAAAATCTTCCCATTCGTTGCTGCCCACGCCACGCTTCTTCAGGCGATGCTGTTTTATCGTCCACCCGCCGGTGAAGTATTCAAAGTCGTGCACCGTGCCTGTGCGCGTGGTCGTATAGCCCGGGGGCAGGGACGTTGCTGACTTGTCTGCGGGTTGTGCCGCGGCAGCACTGCCTAACGCAGCGCAAGCTGCCATCGAGAGCACGAGAACTTTGCACAAAGTCCATTTGGACGTCTCTTTCAATGAACTAACCATTGAACAGCCTCCGGTCGTGGGTAAGGTCATCGCGAGAGAAGCTAAGCCAGATAGTGGCTTACCAAAATAGCCACTTTGATGCGATGCGATATAACCACTTTCAGGTCGATCGGGACGGCCTCTGCGTTCTATGCAGGAAATTCGCCACCTGCAATGGTCCAAAGCGGCCAACCGTCATGCTTGTGGGTCCGCCACCGTTCAAGCATTCAGAGAAAGGATGCTTCTGTGAGCTGTCAGGACGTAGATGCTGAAACGGCTACCCTCCAACCCCCACGAGCTGAACGGGCGGCAAGTCGGCAGCTCACACTGAC
>JBAPPP010000285.1:0-4432 GCA_049280175.1 Rhodanobacter sp. | reverse complement strand
GAGCCCACCCTGTGGGCGATGCTCCTGGATAGCGTGGCGAAAGGCATCGCCCACAGGGTGGGCTCCTACGGAAGAAGTGGGTTACAGCAGACCTTTCTGCTTCAACGCCGCGACCAATTCGGCCGCGTCCTTCACCATCACGCCCTTGCTGCGCTTGGCCGGCGCGGCATAGTTCGTGGTCTTGAGATGGTCGTGGGTGTCGACGCCGAGCGACCCGAACTCGATGCTGTCGATCGGCTTGGACTTTGCCTTCATGATGTCCGGCAGCTTGATGAAGCGCGGCTCGTTGAGGCGCAGGTCAGTGGTGATCACGGCCGGCAATTCGGCCTCGATCACTTCCAGGCCGGCGTCGACTTCGCGGGTCACCGTGGCCTTGCCGTCAGCGATCTCGACCTTGCCGGCGAACGTGGCCTGCGGGCGGTCCCACAGTGCGGCGAGCATCTGACCGGTCTGGTTCGCGTCGTCGTCGATCGCCTGCTTGCCGAGGATCACCAGCCCCGGCTGTTCCTTCTCGATCAGCTTGAGGAACACGCGCGCGGCGGTCAGCGGCTGCACCGCCTCGCTGGTAACGACGTGGATCGCCCGGTTGGCGCCCATGGCCAGGCCATTGCGCAGGTGTGAGGTGAGATCAGCGGGGCCGATGCCGACCACGATCACTTCCTCGGCGACACCTTTCTCGCGCAGGCGCAGTGCTTCTTCCAGCGCGATATCGTCGAACGGGTTGGCGGACAACTTGACGCCGTCGGTCACTACGCCGCTACCATCGGGCTTGACCTGGATGCGCACGTTGTAATCCACGACGCGCTTGTAGCCGACCAGAATTTTCATCAGTGATTCCTTCTACGGGCGTCCAGGGGGATGCCGGCGGTATTGAAACAGTGGGCTATTCTAACCTGAGCCGGTGTCATGGTCCGGAGCGGCCCCTATTCATCCGGCACGGGGAGAATTGAGGGCTGTTCGGCAGCCGTTTCGGTATGATGCGCGGTTGCTCTCGACGGCGTGGCACATGAAGCTATGCATGCACCAGTGGCGGGATATCCTGTGCGATGACTGACTATTCCGCGGCAACCGTCTGTGCGGTGATCGTGAGCTATCACCCCGAGCCTGCGGCGCTGCTGAGCCTGGTCGATGGGCTGACGCCGCAGGTCGGCGCGGTGGTGGTGGTCGACAACGCCAGCGAGGGCAGTTGGCAGCAACCACTGGCCGAGAAAATGTTGGCGGCCGGCGGCGCACTTTTGCGTCAGACGCAGAACATCGGCTTGGCCGCCGCCCAGAATATCGGCATCGACTGGGCGCGATCGAACGGCTATCGCCATGTGCTGCTGCTGGACCAGGACAGCGAGCCCAGCGCCGGCATCGTGGTGTCACTGCTATCGGCGCTACAGACGCTTTCGACCGCACACACGGTTGCCGCCGTCGGGCCGCGCTTCCACGACAGGCGCGAGGATCGCGATGCGCCGTTCGTGCGCATCCACTTTCCAGTGAATCGCAAGCTCTGGTGTGAAACCGACAGCCAGCTCATCGCCTGCGATTTCCTGATCAGTTCGGGCGCCTTGATCCCGATGGCCGTGCTGGATCGGGTCGGCCCGATGGATGCGGGACTGTTCATCGACAACGTGGATCTGGAGTGGGGTTTCCGGGCGCGGGCGCAAGGCTATGCGCTCTACGGCGTGTGCGCTGCAACGATGAATCACCGGCTGGGGGATAGCCGTCGCGAGCTTCCCTTCGGTCTCGGCCAGGTCGTCGTGCACGGGCCGGTGCGGCTGTACTACATGATGCGCAATCGTCTGCGTTTGTATGCGATGCCGCATACGCCGGGAATCTGGGTTGCCCAGGATCTGCCACGGCTGATCGTCAAACTGTTCCTGTTCGGCGTGCTGATCGGGCCACGCACACGCAATCTGCGCTGCATGTTGCGCGGTCTGTGGGACGGTTTGCGTGGCCGGCAGGGCGCGTGCCCTCCCGAACTGCTGTCCGGATCAGAATCAGGGCCCGGCTAGCGGATCAATCGGCCATGCAGCGAAAGTGGCCGGTTACCACGATTGATCCGGCAGATGCGATGCCCTTCGACTCCGCTGCGCTACGCTCAGGGCGAACGGGACAAACCTGGAATTTGTGGGCCGAATCAATAGGTCGGCTATAGGTTCTGGTAGTTCGGCCCCGAACCGCCTTCCGGCGTGACCCAGGTGATGATCTCGTAGGGATCCTTGATGTCGCAGGTCTTGCAGTGCACGCAGTTCGCTGCGTTGATCTGCAGCCGACGACCGCCGACGTCCTCGACCATCTCGTAGACATTCGCGGGACAGAAGCGGGTGCACGGGTTGCCGTATTCGGTGGTGCACTGGTCGACGCAGATCGTAGTGTCGGCCACGTGCAGATGGATCGGCTGATCCTCGTCGTGCTCGGTGGCAGCGAAGTAGACGCCGGCAAGACGATCGCGCGGCGCCAGCGTGCGCTGCACGTAGTCGCGTTTCGGTTCTTCCTGCGCGCCCAGCTTGTGCAGCGAGGCCCAATCGGGCTTGTTCTTCAGCGTCCACGGCGAGGCGCCGCGGAGAACGGTTTCCCACGCGGCGTTGAGCAGGCCAAACCACAGCCCCTTCTTGAATGCGGGCTTGATGTTGCGCACTTGCTTCAGCTCGGCCATGACGTCGGAGCCGCGCAGCTTCGCGTCGAAACCGGCGGTCTTGAGGTCATTGGCGACAAGGTGCTCGGCGGCGAGCATGCCGCTCTTGATCGCCTGATGCGTACCCTTCACCTTTGGCACATTGAGCAAGCCGGCGGTGTCGCCGATCAGCAGCGCGCCGGGCATCTCCACCTTGGGCAACGACTGGTAGCCGCCGGTGACGATAGCGCGCGCGCCGGCGGAGAGAATCGTTCCGTCTTCAAGCAATGGCTTGATCAGCGGGTGATTCTTCCATTGCTGGAAAGCTTCCCAGGGCTGGTAGTTCGGGTCGCTGTAGTCGAGTCCGCTGACGTAGCCAAGCGCGATGCGATCCTTGTCCAGGTGGTACAGGAAACTGCCGCCGTAAGTGTGGCTGTCCGCAGGCCAACCGAAGCTATGCACGATCTTGCCCGGCGTCACGCGCCCGGCCGGTACCTGCCACAGTTCCTTGATGCCGATCGAATAGCCCTGCGGGTCGCTGTCCTGGTCGAGCTTGAAGCGCTTGATCAGCTGCTTGGTGAGGCTGCCGCGCGCGCCTTCGGCGAGTACGGTGACCTTGGCCTTGATGTCGATGCCTTCGGTGTAGCCGGGTTTGTGCGAGCCATCCTTTGCCACGCCCATGTCACCGATGCGTACGCCGGCGACCGAGCCGTCTTCGTTATATATAGTGTCGGCGGCGGCGAAGCCGGGGAATACATCTACCCCTAGCGCCTCGGCCTGCGGTGCCAGCCATGCGCACATCGCGCCCAGCGAGACGATGAAGTTGCCGTGGTTTTTCATCCCCGGCGGTACCGGCAGCTTGCGGCCGCCAGTCTTGTTCAGCAGCCAGAATTCGTCTTCGCCAGCGGGCACGCAGATCGGCGGCGGGTTATCGCGCCAGCCCGGCAGCAGGGCGTCCAGCGGCTGCGGTTCGATCACCGCGCCGGAGAGGATCTGTGCGCCGATGGTCGAGGCCTTCTCGATCACGCATACGCTGACCTCAGGCTTGAGTTGCTTGAGGCGGATCGCGAACGACAGTCCGGCCGGGCCAGCGCCGACGACAATGACGTCGTATTCCATCGTTTCGCGTTCGCTCATGGCGGACTTCCCTCAGCAGCAGATCGTTGTGTGTACCGCGGCGCAGCAGCGCCAGGATGACGTGCTCCCCTATTGTCCAGTTTCGCGCACGGCGCGGCAAACGCAACCAGCGGCCCTTATGAACACCTCTTCGTTCGTGCAGAATAGAAGAGGGCAGCCCGATCCCGGACGATGTTCAGTCAGTTCACGATCCAAGGGGATAATCGGGACCTATTTAAAGGAAGGCCCATGAACCAGATGCCGCCGATCACTGATCTTGACCTGCGTCGCGCCACGCTGTGCCAGTTGCTGCACTGGCTGGCGGTCGGCCGGGTGCAGCCGCAGGCGCTGGCCGACGCTTACCAGGCGGCGATTGAACGGATCAATCCACAGCTCAACGCCTATGTCGACCTGCGCATGGGTCTGCTGCAGGACCAGGCTCACATGGCGGACCGGCGCCGTCGTGACGGTGTGATTGGTCGGCTCGACGGCATTCCGCTCGCGCTGAAGGACAATTTCGACATGGCTGGCTGGCCGACCCGCGCTGGCCTGCCAGGACGCGAACGACCGGTGTTGGGCGATGCGCATGTCGTGGCACGGCTACGCGCGTCCGGCGCGGTGCTCGTCGGCAAGACCAATATGGACGAAGGCGCGCTGGGCACGGTGACCGACAATCCGCATTTCGGCGCCACGCATAATCCGCATCGGCATGGC
>JBAPPP010000284.1:0-12610 GCA_049280175.1 Rhodanobacter sp. | reverse complement strand
GTAGCACACAAATGTTACAGAGTCGTTGTCTTTGGGCTGCTGACCGTGTGATCCTACGGTTGCTCTTTGCTGCTGGCGCATGGGGCGCTCATTCTTGCGAGCCGGCCTTGCGAGAGCGATCTGTAGGAGCCTAGCCAGGCTGTGTTCTACCCGATGTAAAAGCGATTCGTGACAGCCAACGTGCCATGGGGAGGGAATATCGGGGGTGCAATGCCGACGGAGTTGGATCGATTCAAGAGATTGCGGACGCAAGCCTCTGCGCACCATCCACAGCCATGGGAGCAACGAACGCCTCGTTCATGACATCGCCTGAAGACCATTCTCGATATCTCACCTGGAAACAGCATCGATAGGGGTGCCATCGGCACCTGCAAAGAAGGGGTACGAACAACCGGCGGCCGCACTGTATTCCGCTCGAGTTCAAAGCACGCAGATCATTTGAAAGCATTGACTGCCATGACCTTCCGCACGCGGGGCGCGTCGGATGCGATGGCGGGATTGCCGAGCAAGTCTTGTATTGGGGGGTAACGATGAAATACACCACTGGGGACAACACATGAAATACAACCAGAACCACTTGTCATTGGCAGTTCGACTGGCACTGAGCGTGGGCTTTGTAACCGCCGCCGGCGTGGTCCAGGCACAGCAGCAAACCACCAGCAGCGATACCAGCACCACGACCACCACTAGCACCACCACGCAGACGCCGGCCACGCCCGAAGCCAACAAGGCCAAGACACTCACCGCCGTCGTCGTCACCGGCTCGCTGATTCGGCGTGTCGATCTGGAAACGGCCAGTCCGGTCGTGACACTTGATCGCACCAACATCCTGAATTCCGGCAAGCCGACCCTGGGTGACGTGCTGCAGCAGCTCCCCAGCGTTTCCGGCAACGCAACGAACCCATCCAACAACAGCAACGGCGGCGGCGGTGCCAGCCCGACGCTGGAAGGCGGTGATGGCGCCTCGCGCATCTCGCTGCGCGGCCTGGGCGAAAACCGTACCCTGGTACTGATCGATGGTCAGCGCATGGCCAATGCCGATCTGAACATGATCCCGCAAAGCATGATCTCGCGGGTGGACGTACTGGCCGAAGGTGCCTCGACGGTCTATGGCTCGGACGCTATCGGCGGCGTAGTCAATTTCATCCTGCGCAAGGATTACTCCGGCGCCGAGTTCTCTTTGAACGACGGTATCTCCAGCCACGGCGATGGCCAGCGGCATGGCTTCGACCTGACCGTGGGCCAGAGCGGCGAGAAAGGCAGCATCGTCGCCGGTCTGGATTACAACAAATACGATCCCGTGCTGACGACCAAGCGCGGCTTCTCGACGCAACCGCTCTACTTGTCCAGCGGCAAGGTCAACGCGGCTGGCTCCAGCAGCATTCCGACCGGCCGCATCCAGGTACCCGCAGGCATCGCGAACCAGTATGGTTGCCCGGTCAACTCGACGGGTACCTCGCTCGTCACGCTGGCGGGAGGCAATGGGTCGAGCCTTGGCGACTACCGCTGCCGCACGTCCGACGACACGTTCAACTACAACGCCTACAACTATATCCAGACGAAACAGGAGCGCGAGGACGCCTTCGCACTGGCCACCTACAAGTTGTCGGACAACGTGACGTTCTTCGCCGACATGTTCTTCAACCACACCCTGTCCAGTGGACAGGACGCACCGGCACCGACCGGCGTGGGCGACGGCTGGAGCATCCTGTCCAGCAATCCGATCAACCCGTTCGGCGTCACCTACAGTGCCAACACGATTCCCGGCGACCCGAACAGCGGTTACGCCTTCAACACCCGACTTACCGGCCTGGGTACCCGCCTGCATACCTTCACGACCGACAATGCCCAGATCAACACCGGTCTGCGCGGCGCCTTCGGCAACACGTCGTGGACCTGGGACGCCTCGGTCGACTATGGCCATACCGACCGCGAACAGCGCGACTACAACGAGGTCAACGTGGCCGCGTTCCAGAACGCGATCAACAGTGGCGTGAACATCTTCGACCAGGCCGATCCGACCGTGTCCAAAGCGCTGCAGGCTGGCGTGGATACGCCGATCTACACCCTGGACAAGACCACCAAGCAGTTCCAGTACGACTCCAGTGGCGAGATGTTTGATATGCCGGCCGGTGCGGCGCAGCTGTCGGTAGGCGCCCTGTACCGTAAGGAATCGATGAATTATCAGGTTACCAGCGATGCCATCCTCGATCCCACGACCGGCACCTGCCAGGTGCTGCAGGAAGCTTGCGGCTCGCCGGGTCGCGGCAGTTACAACGTCAAGGAGCTCTACGCCGAAACCCTGCTTCCGCTGCTCTCCGAGCAACCGTGGGCACACTCGCTGAATCTCGATCTGGGCGTGCGCTCGTCCAACTACAGCACTACCGGAACAACCACCAACGGCAAGATCGCCCTCGAGTGGCGGCCGATCCCCGACCTGCTGGTACGCGGCACGATTTCACAGGTCTTCCGCGCGCCCAATCTCGATGAGCTCTACGACGGACGCACGATCGGTGGCCCGACGCTGAACGATCCTTGCGCCGGCCTCACGGCGGCCGAGCTTGCGCAGCATGCCGCTGCCTGCCAATCCGTTCCGGTCAACTGGGCCGGCAACCCCAACCCGCAGGTGACCACCTACTCCTCCGGCGCCGCTGCGGTGGGCGCCAGCCTGAAGCCGGAGAAAGGCAAGTCCGTCGATTTCGGCCTGGTCTACGATCCGCAGTGGTTGCCGGGCCTATCGACCTCCGTCGATTTCTGGCACATCTACCTGACCGACCTGCTGACCCAGATTACCGCGCAGACGGTGGCCAACTCCTGCTTCGCCAATGGCGATAGTCCGTACTGCTCGTACATCAACCGCGTCGGCACCAACAGCCAGACCCCTGGTCAGATCCTTTACATCGCCACACCGGTCGTCAATCTGGGCAACCTGAGCACGACCGGCATCGACTACACGCTGAACTACCAGATCCCGCACTTCAACATTGGCAGCGTAGATCCGGGTAACTTCAAGGCCAGCCTGAATACCACGTACATCTCCACCTACAACAACGACGCCACCCCGGGTCAGCCTGGAGCCCAAACGATCAACTACGCCGGCACCTATACCCAGCAGTTCGGCAACATCACACGCTGGCGCGCCACGGCAACGTTGAACTGGCTCATGGGCAACTGGAGCGCCCAGTGGCAGACCCGTTACATCAACCACCTCACCAACCTCGGTGCCGATGCGGTGACCCTCGCCAACGCACCCATGGCTGCGGTCACGTATCAGGCGATGCAGCTCGGTTATGAGATACCGGTCATCCACACTCGCTTCGATGTGGGTGTGGACAATATCTTCAACAAGATCCCGCCGCTGATCTACCAGAACGGCTTGAACTACAACGTGGACACAGCAACGTACGACACCCTCGGCCGTTACTACTGGGCTCGTGCCACGGTCAAATTCTGATCGTTGACCGAACAGGGGCCGAGACGTCATGTCTCGGCCCTTTTTGACGAAGAGCCTGTTTATCATCTCCGCTTGGCTCGCGTTGCCTTCGGGTTACGGGGGGAGGGTAAACAGGCTCCAGGCGCAACGACAGGATGACCGATCGACAAAGCCCGTCTGACGTGAGCGCTCAGCGCCTCACGACAGCCATCTCGGCGGCCTACAACGCCGGAGAGATGAAACAAGTCGTCGCCCTCGCCACGCAAGCCGGCGAATCAGGCCAGACCAACGAATTCATTCAATTGCTGCTCGGCATGGCGCAACAGGCCAGCCATCTTTACAGTGCATCCACGGCGACCTTCCTGCAGCTGACCGTGCAACATCCAGCAGTGTCGGCGTACTGGAACAATCTGGCACTCGCGCAGCAACAACTCGGCGATGTGGCAGCTGCCGAACTGGCCTTCCAGACCGCCCGTTCGCTGGCACCTGACGATGCCGAAATCCTCTACAACCTTGGACTGCTATTGATCGGTGAGCGACGCTGGCCTGAGGCCCGCGAGACGCTCATGGACGCCGTCCAGCTCAACCCCGATTTCGTCGAAGCGCGACTGCAGGCCGCCTTCGCCTGCTACACCTGCGGCGACAACAACGGGCAGGAAGCCATGTTGACGGGCGCCGCCGAATGGCCAGCGCAGCCGGCCGACCAGGCGATGATCCTGGCGGACATGCTTTCCGTGCAGGGCGATACCGATGCGGCCTTGCGCGCATTGGCGATGGCCACGTTGCCCGAAGCGTCTGAAACCGAGGCCTCGCGACTGCGACTTGTGGCGCACCGCGTCGCGCTGTACGAAAGAAGCAACCAGCTGACCCTGGCCCGCGACGTGTTACTGCAGCTGCCGCTGGATCTGCTCGACAAGCTGCCACGCGAAGACGTGCGCACACGCAGCGCATGCTGGAGCGCGCACGCTGCGGTGGCCTTGCGCGATGGTCGCCATGCGGAAGCCGCCGAACTGTATCGCCGCGTGCTTGCGATCGCTTCCGATGAGGAAACCGTCGCCAGCGCAAACTTCGGACTGGCCCAGGCCAGCGACCGGCAAGCGCTGTATACCGCGGCCTGGCAAGCTGCCGCGGGTGCACATGCAGCACAACTGGGGATCGCAGGCGAGATCGTTCCGGAATTACTGGCCACCGACAGCAAGCCGCTGCAAATGGCCGACCGCGTCGTTAGCCACATCGAGTACGCCGGCTGGACTTCCCTGCCCGCGCCGCAAGGCAGACACAACCCGGTCTTCGTCGTCGGCTTCCCGCGTTCGGGGACCACGCTGCTCGAACAGATGCTCGATGCGCACCCCGATTTTCGCTCGATGGATGAGCGCGCCTTCATCCACGAGTTGACCGAGCGCATGGAGATGGTCGGCCAGCATTACCCGGCGGATCTGGCGAACGTGACAAGGACGGATGCCGATCAGCTGCGTGCCGTCTATGGGCGGATGGTCAACAAGGTGCTTCCCGACCTCGGCGGCAGACGACTCGTCGACAAGAATCCGCTCAACATGCTGTGCCTGCCGATGATCATGCGGCTGTTTCCCGAGGCACCGATCATCCTGTGCCTGCGGCATCCCTGCGACGTCCTCCTCAGTTGCTACTTGCAGCCGTTCCGCTCGCCCGCCTACATGGTGATGTGCTCGTCGCTGCAGCGACTGGCGGAAGGCTACGTGCAGGCATTTGAGCAGTGGCACACACAGGTCCAGGTGTTCAGCCCACACCTGCTCGAATGGCGCTACGAATCGGTGGTCGGCGACTTCAACGCGAACGTCGCCAGTCTCGGCAAGTTCCTCGAGCTAGAGGACGCCTCGCCGATGGCCCGGTTTGCGGAACATGCGCGAGGCAAGCGGTTCATCAGCACGCCGAGCTACGCTCAAGTGACCCAGGGCATCAGCAACAAAGCGGTCAATCGCTGGCATGCCTACCGCGACATGTTCGAGCCGGTGCTGCCGACACTGCGCCCCATCATGCAGCGGTTGGGCTATGCCGACTGACGTTGCCCATCGGTCGCAGCGATGACGCCGAATGCGTCGATCAAGCGCGGCAGCATGGGCGCCGACTGGCCGGACTGGCGCGCGGTCCCGCGTATGATGGCCACGCGCGGTTTCACCAGTTTTGCGACAGAGGAACTGGCCTCTCCCTACGAGACGAATGAGCGCCGATGAGCAGCCCACCCGAGCAGTCCCTGGAAACCCAACGCACGATCGCGCGGCAGCATGCGCAACGAGGTGAACTAGACGCCGCGGAGAAGTCCTTTCTGAGCCTGCTTGATGGTCAGCCGCAGGATGTCGAGGCACTGACGTTCGTGGCCGATCGCCACTCCGCGCGCGGCGAACATGAGGCAGCCATTCAGCGACTGCGCATCGCCGTGCAGGTACAGCGGGCCGAGCCGGCGCTATGGGTCCAACTTGCCTCGGCACAATTGGCGACAGGGGACTTCGCTGCAGCCGCTGCCAGCTTTCAGTGCGGGCTCTCGCTGGCGCCGCGGATGTTTGTGGCGCGCCTGCAGCTGGGTATGGCGCTGGAGCAACTGGGGCAATCGCACGAGGCACTGAAGGCATATTTCATGGCCATCGAAAGTGCGCGTGCACTGGGCCGCTGGCTGGACGATGCCACCACCGCGCCGGCTCTGCGCCATCTGGTCAAGTACGCAGTGAACTACGTCAACGCGGGCCGCCACGATCTTTTCCGCCGTGCACTGGACCCGTTGCGTGAACGCTACGGCAACGATGAACTGACACGCGTAAAACGGTGCCTCGCGATTTATTTTTTCGAGCAGCCGGCGAATATTTCCGATCCGCGCCAGAAGCCGAAGTTTCTGTACTTTCCCGACATCGCCAGTCAGCCGTACTACCCGCGCAAGCACTTTCCCTGGCTGGAAACGCTGGAAGCGGCCACCGCTACGGTGCGCGAAGAACTGCGCGCGGTGTTGGCGGAAGGGTCGCTGGAAGCATTTCTTGGCGACACTCCGGCGCCGGTCGGTCAGGGCATGCTGCGTTCGTCCAGCGACCAGCAGCCCGCCTGGGACGCGTACTTTTTCTATCGTCATGGTCAGCGCTATGACGAACACTGCGCGCGCTGCCCGCAGACGACAGCCCTGCTCGATGCGCTGCCGCTGGTGCGCATCCGCGACCATGCACCGGAGACGCTGTTCTCCGTGCTGAGCCCGGGCACGCACATCCTGCCGCATACCGGGGTCACCAACACGCGGCTGGTGACCCATCTACCACTGATCGTTCCGCCCGACTGCGCGATCCGCGTGGGTGGGGTGGAGCACGTCTGGCAGGAAGGTCGCTGCGTGACTTTCGACGACACCTACGAGCATGAGGCGTGGAACCGCAGCGAGCAGACGCGAGTGGTGCTGATCCTGGACAGCTGGCATCCCGATCTCAGCGAAGTAGAGCGTGCGGCGGTGACCGACCTGGTCGAGGCGATCGGCGATTTCAATCAGTCCTGCGAGATACCTGTCGCGCCGAACTGAAGCGTATCGCCGAAGCTTGTGGGTCCTGCTGAGTCGAGGGGGTGATCGGCACCGGATGGTTGACCACAAAAAAGGGGCAGCGCTCTCGCGCCGCCCCTTTTTTTACCTGCATGCTGTCAGTGCGTTACGGCGGGCGGCGCGGCTGCCGGGGGTGTCGCCGGCGGGGCGACTGCCGCGGTGAAGCTGCTACTGAATTTTCCGCCATACGGCAGGACCTCGGCGGCCAGCTTCGGATCGGCGTTGATCATGCCGACGGCGTCGTACAGGATGTGCGCGGTTTCGTTGAGCTGCACGTCCTTGGCCTTCTTCGCATCGCTTTCTGCCTTCAACTCGGTCTTCAGGCTGCGCTCGTTTGCGTCGAGGCCATCGTCGAGGCTGCGGTCGTCGCTCAGCGATGCATCGCTGCCGTCGATCGCCTTGTGACGGGCGCGGAACGAAGCCTGCATCGCATCCAGCTGCTTGCGTTCGGTTTCGCGCGCGGCAAAATTGAGCGAGATCGAGGTCTTGTCACGCATCATCTTGTACTGCGCCAGTTCGTCCAGCATCAGATTCCATGCCGGCGACTTTGCCACACGCGCATCGTGCAGCTGCTGCAACGGCTGCAGGTAGGCACTCATGTCAGCCACCGTCTTGTAGTCGGCCGCCGCGATCTGCGTCCAGGGCAGCGCGTTGTCGTAGGTCGATTCGCCGAAGTCCTTCGCATCGCCATTTTTCGGGAATTCGATATCCGGCGTCACGCCCTTCAGCTGGGTGGAGCCGCCGTTGATGCGGAAGAACTCGGCAATGGTCATCTTCAGCTCGCCGTATTGCGGCTTTTCGCTGTCGCCATTGCTGAAGTGGTCCAGGTCGATCAGGTTCTGCACGGTGCCCTTGCCGAAGGTGGGCTCACCGACGATCAGGCCGCGATGGTAGTCCTGGATCGCCGCGGAGAAGATCTCCGAAGCCGACGCCGTACCGCGGTTGACCAGCACGGCCAGCGGGCCACTCCAGGCCATGCCCGGATCGTCGTCGCCATCGACTTCGATCTTGCCCTTGGCATCGCGCACCTGCACCACCGGCCCCTTGTCGATAAACAGACCGGTCAGCGAGTTGGCCTCGGCCAGCGAGCCGCCGCCGTTGTTGCGCAGATCCACGACGACGCCCTGCACGCCGGCAGTCTTGAGCTCGCCGAGCAACTTGGCGACGTCACGGGTCGCGCTCTTGTAATCCTTGTCACCTTCGCTGCGCGCGCCAAAATCGGAATAGAACGTGGGCAGTTCGATCACACCGATCTTGCGGGTGACGTCGCCGTCCTTGATGTCGACGATCTTCTTCTTGGCCGCCTGCTCCTCGATGCTGACTTTCTTGCGCACCAGGGTGATGATCTCGTGCTTGCCGTCCAGGCCGGCGTCAGCCGGCAGGATTTCCAGGCGCACAGTAGTGTCCTTCTTGCCGCGGATTCGTTTCACGACATCGTCCAGACGCCAGCCGATGACGTCGACGATCGGGCCCTTGTCACCTTCACCGATGCCCAGCACGCGGTCGCCGACGTGCACCTTGCCGGACTGATTGGCCGGGCCGGCCGGCACCAGTTCGCGAATCTGCGTGTAGTCGTCGCGCGCCTGCAGCACGGCACCGATACCTTCCAGCGACAACTTCATCTCGATGTCGAAGTTCTCTGCTGCGCGCGGGCTCAGATAATCGGTATGCGGGTCGGTGGTTTCGGCATACGCGGTCATGAAGGTCGAGAACGCATCCTCGCCATCAAGCTGCTTCACGCGATCGATATAGCCGGCGTAGCGCTTGTCCAGCGTCTTGCGGATATCTTCGTCACTCTGGCCAGCCAGCTTCAGGCGCAGCCAGTCGTTCATCGTGCGCTTGCGCCACAGGTCGTCCAGCTCGGCCTGGTCCTTCGGCCAGTCGGCGTCCTTGCGGTCGAACGTGTAGCTGTCGTTGGTGGAGAAATCAAAACCCTTCTTGAGCAGCCCGCGCGCATAGGTCATGCGTTCGACCGCACGCTGCACATACAGGTTGAAGATCGAGAACGGTGCCGACAGATCCTGATTCCAGATCGAATCGTCGAGCTTGGTCTTGAGCGGCGCGAACTTGGCCATGTCGGCCTGGGTGAAGAACACCTTCTCGCCATCGATCAGCTTGAAATAGGCCTTGTAGATCCGCGCCGACATCGCATCGTCGAGCGGTTGCGCGTCGTAGTGGAAACGGGTCAGGAATCGCGCCGACAGCTGCGCGGCCTGCGCTTCGGTATTGGTGGGCGTTAGCGGCCACACGGAAGCCTTGCGATTCTGATCGCCGGCACCAAGGTCAGCCGCCGACTGCGCATAGACGCAAGTCAGGGAGAGAGCGAGCAGCAAGGCCAGCAGGGAGCGCGATTTCATGAATATTCTCAAGTTGCCTCGGTGACACCGGCTGCGTGGGCCTGCAGGTCGGCATGATAGGACGAACGTACCAGCGGGCCGGATGCGACGTGATGGAAACCCATCGCCTCACCCGCTTCGCGCAGCGCGTCAAATTCTTCGGGAGTCCAGTAGCGCATCACCGGATGATGGTGCGCCGTGGGCTGCAGATACTGACCGATAGTGATCATCTCGACGTCATGGGCGCGTAAATCCCCCATCGTCTCGATCACCTGCTCCCAGGTTTCGCCCAGACCCAGCATGATGCCGGACTTGGTCGGTACCTCGGGGTGCTGCGCCTTGAAGCGCTTCAGCAGATCCAGCGACCACTGGTAGTCGGCGCCCGGACGCACTTCACGGTACAGGTGCGGCACGGTTTCCAGGTTGTGATTGAACACATCCGGCGGGAAATCCTTGAGCACTTCCAGCGCGCGCTCCATGCGGCCCTTGCCGCGAAAATCGGGCGTGAGGATCTCGATCCGGATATTCGGGCTCGCATGACGCACGGCGCGGATGCATGAAGCGAAATGCTCGGCGCCGCCATCGCGCAGGTCGTCGCGATCCACCGAGGTGATCACCACATAGCGCAGGCGCATGTCGCGGATCGTCTCGGCCAGGCGCGCCGGCTCCAGTGCATCGGGCGGTTGCGGACGGCCATGCGCCACGTCGCAGAATGAGCAGCGGCGGGTGCAAACCCCGCCCAGGATCATGAACGTGGCAGTGCCCTTGCTGAAGCACTCATGGATGTTCGGGCAGGAAGCTTCTTCGCACACCGTCACCAACGCGTTCTCGCGCAGGCGTGCCTTCAACTGTTGCACGGCATTGCCTTGCGGCAGTCGTACGCGGATCCAGCTGGGCTTGCGCAGCGTGGGTACAGTCGTGTCGAAACCGGCCCGATTGAGCGCGATCTTGTCGTTTCCGACCTGCTTTTCGCCAGCAGGGATGCCAGCGACGACGCTGATCGGAATGACTTTGGAGGGGGATGCGTTGGTATCGCTCATGTCGGCAAAGCCTAGACCGCTACGCGAGCGGGTAGTTCAGGAAGAACGGGGGCGGCCGGCTCGGCATCGAAACCGAACTGGCGGCAGAATTCGCCGATCAGCACATCTTCGACGTCCGCCAGTCGCGACGGACCACCCAAGTCTATCATCTGCGTGACCGCCAAACCCTTGTAACCGCAAGGATTGATGCGATGAAACGGTTCCAGATCCATGTTCACGTCGAGCGCCAGGCCGTGAAAACTGCAGCCGCGCCGCACGCGCAATCCGAGCGCAGCCACCTTGGCGGCCCCGACATAGACGCCGGGCGCCCCCTCCACTCGCGCGGCATCGATATGCCAGTGCGCCAGCGTATCGATGATCGACTGCTCGATCTTGTTGACCAACTCGCGCACGCTGACCCCGGCGCGGCGCAGGTCGATCAACGGATAGCCGACGATCTGGCCGGGGCCGTGATAGGTGACCTGGCCGCCGCGATCCACCGGGACCACCGGAATATCACCCGGCACCAGCACATGCTCCATCTTGCCGGCCTGGCCGAGGGTGAACACAGGGTCGTGTTCCAGCAGCCACAATTCATCGACGGTGTCCGCCACCCGGTTGTCGGTAAACGCGCTCATCGCCCGCCATACCGGCTCGTACGGCTGGCGGCCAAGGCGACGGATCTTTAACGGCAACGACATGGGAAACCTGGGTAGATAGGTGCGACCGCACCCGATGCACGATTTATGGTGCCGCGAGGCTGCTCGCGCAAGGTGCCCTTCGGCACAGATGGGGATTCAAAGCGTGTAGCGGATATCCGGACTTTCGCGCAAGGCGGTGTGCGCCGCTTCGTATTGCTCGCGATTTTCGCAGCGAAAGCTCACCGTGACCGAGACGAAATTGCCGTTGCCGGAATGCCGGTGCCGCACGCTTTCGTGCAGCACATGCAGCCCGGCGCGTTCCAGCAGCTGCGGCACATGGGTCGGCAGGTTCGCGCTGGCGTTGCCGACCGCGGTGATCTCGAACTCGCCGGGAAACTGGAAACCCTGGCCGTCCTGCTTCGCTTTGCTGAAGTCGATCGGTTGCATTACTTCGTGTCCGTTGCTGCGGGCCCGTTGCTTCGGGCCCGTTACGTCAGGTCGATTGCTCGACGCTCGTTACTTCGTGCCTGATTACTTCTGGCCCGGGACCTGTTCGGTATTGCCCTTGCTGCTGTGGAACCACAGCATGATGCTATCCCACAGGCGCGAGAAAAAGCCCCCCTGCGGCGCATCGTTCAGCGAGACCAGGGGCACCGTCTGCACCGGCTGGCCAGCCAGCGTGATGCGTAGCGTGCCGACCTGCTGACCCTTGCTGAACGGCGCGATCAGCGTCGCCGGAATATCCATGATGGCCTTCAGCTGGTCGTACTCGCCGCGCTTGACCGTGACCAGCACGTCCTGCGCGACGCCGAGCGACAACTGGTTCGCGGCCCCCTTCCACAGCCGCGGCGTGGCCAGTGGCTTGCTGGCGTCATACAGTTTGTGCGTCTCGTAGAAGCGGAAACCATAGCTGAGCAGCGCCATCGCGGAGTCGGCACGCGCCTTCTCGGTGCTCGCGCCCATCACGATCGCAATCATGCGCGAGTCGCCCTGCTTGGCCGAGGCGGCCAGGCAGAAGCCGGCGGCGGCGGTATGGCCGGTCTTGATGCCGTCCACGCTCGGATCGCGCCATAGCAGCGTATTGCGGTTGCCCTGCTTGATGCCGTTCCACTCGAACTGCTTGATCGCGGAGATCGCGTAGTCCTCCGGGAAATCATGAATCAGCGCGCGCGACATGATCGCCACGTCGTGCGCGGTCGTGTAGTGGTTCGCAATCGGATAACCGGAGGCATTCTCGAAGTTCGAGTTGACCATGCCGAGCTGTTTGGCATACGCGTTCATCAGGCCGGCAAACGCGTCCTCGGAACCGGCGGTATGTTCGGCCAGCGCGATCGCGGCATCGTTGCCGGACTGGATGATCAGGCCGTACAGCAGGTCTTTCAGCGGCACCTGGCTATCGAGCTTGAGGAAGCTGGTGGAACCATCGGTGCCGGCACCACCGCCGCGCCAGGCGCGTTCGCTGATGGTGACCGGATCGGTCATGTGGATCTTGCCGTTGGCGACCTCGGCCGACACCACGTAGTCGGTCATGATCTTGGTGATCGAGGCCGGCTCCACGCGCAGGTCGGGATCTTTACTGGCAAGAATCTGGCCGGTGGCGTAGTCCATCAATACCCAGCTCTTGCCATCGACATCCG
>JBAPPP010000283.1:0-4255 GCA_049280175.1 Rhodanobacter sp. | reverse complement strand
CCTGGAAGCAGGGGAGGGAGCAGAGCCTTGGTCTTACGCCGCCGGACGCAACTCGGCCAAGTCGCGTTGTCGACAGGCCAGCGGCGCCAGTGCCAACGCGGCGGCGGGCGAGGGCAAGACCAGTTCGCGGCTAGCGCGTCCCAGTGCGGCGGGTTGCTCGCTCCAGTGGATCAATTCCATGGCGCCGGTGTGATCCTCGATCAACGCGGTGCAGTGTTCCACCCAGTCGCCGTCGTTGAGGTACAGCACGCCTTCGATTTCGCGCAGGTGGCCGAAGTGGATGTGGCCGCAGATGTGGCCGTCGAAGCCGCGTTCGCGGGCGTCGCTGGCTACGCGTTGTTCGTAGGCGCGGATATATGCCAGCGCTTTGCCGATATGCGACTTCACGATGATCGACAGCGGTAGGTAAGGCAACGCCATACGCTGACGCAGCGCGTGCACCCGGCGGTTGCTCCAGCAGATGAACCGGTGCAGTGCCTCGCCCAGGTGCAGCATCCAGCTACGACCGATATGTTCGGGATCGAACTCGTCGCCATGGCTTACGTGGTAGCGGCGGCCATCGATGCCTTCATGCACGGCGTCCAGCGCAACCCGCACGCCGGCGAAATTCTGTCCGGCGAATGCGCGCATCGGCGCGTCGTGGTTACCCGGGATATAGGTCACCTCGACGCCGCGACGTGCCATCGCCAGCACTTCGGCGATAACCGCGCCGTGGTCCGCATGCCACCACGCGCGCTTGGCCAGCGCTTCCAGGTCGATGATGTCGCCGACCAGGTAGAGCTTCTCGCAACGCAATTGGCGCAGGAAGTCGAGCAGGTAGCCGGCCTTGCAGTCGGGCGTACCCAGGTGCACGTCCGAAATGAACGCGCTGCGGCAGTAGAAGGTCGCCATGGCAGGGATCTCCGGTGGGTGCCGGGATGCCAGTCTGCGCGGGTTGCGTCACCGTGCGATGGCGAAGAGGTTGCAGCATTGTTGCCGTGGGGGCGCGATTACTACCGGGATCTATAAAACGTTTTCTTTTGCGCATCATCCCGATGTAAGCGGCAGGAGTCTTTCAACAGCGAATGCTGGGCACCTGGTGTCCTTTGTCTCGATATGCCTTGAAGCCACTGGGTTCCTGCCTTCGCAGGAATGACGACGGGTTTTTTGGGGTTTCCTACAGTTCGGTCGCGAGCGATCCCCAGCAACACACAGCGGCCAAATGCCGCACCTCAACTACGGTGATGAGCGCAGTGCCGAGCTGACCACCGGTGCGATCGCCTCCGTCCACAGTGTGTACTGCGCGGCGGAAGGGTGCAGGCCGTCGTCGGCGACCTGCTGCGGATGTGCCCGCGAGATGCCAGTGATGTCGACGAATCGGGCGCCGGCGCGGCTGGCCTCGTCGCGGGCGATGGCGTTGAAGACGTCCAGCTCATGCGCAATCTGCGGCAGGTCGCGGCCGCTCCCGCTGCCGAAACGGGTGACGCCCCAGTCGGGAATCGAGACCACCACCACCCGGTCGGGGTGATTGCCGGCAAGCCTGATCGCGCGTTGCAAGAGCTTGCTGAACTCGCCGCGGTACTCGCCGGGCGGCCTACCGCGGTACTGGTTGTTCACGCCAATCTGCAGGGTGACCAGGTCGTAGCTCAACGCCAATCGCGCGCGGTCCATGCCTGCCGACAGCTCATCAGTCGTCCAGCCGGTGATGGCGACGATGCGCGGGTCGTCGATCACCACGCCGCGCCGGCGCAGCTGCTCGACCAGCTGCATGGGCCAGCAGGCTTCGGCGGGCACGGACTCACCGATCGTGTAGGAATCGCCCAGGGCGAGATAGCTCAGAGGTGGGGGCGCGGACATCATTGAGGATTCGTCATGGTTGGCCAGTACGAGCTCAAACCACGCTGGCGGAGCGTTGCGGCTGCTCCAGCGCCATCCGCGCCAGTACCCGCTCGATTCGCACGAACACTTCATGCAGTTGTGCCGGCAGCGGTAGCAGGGTCAGCCGGAAGTGGCGGCTGCGCGGCACATTGAAGCTGGTGCCGGGCACGACCAGTACCGATTCCTCTTCCAGCAAACGCAGCGCAAACGCATTGTCATCGAACGTGGGGAAGTGATCGGCGCGCACTTGCGGAAACGCGTACAGCGCGCCGTTTGGGGTGACCAAATCCAGGTAGTGGCTGGCCGCGACACTCTGCAGCACAACGCGACGGGCCTCATGCAAACGGCCGCCGGGTGCGGTCAACGCGCAGATCGTGGGCGCATCCTGCAGCGCCGGCAGCACCGCCCATTGCGCGGTTACGTTCGCGCACAATCGCAGCGCAGCGAGCAATTGCAGCGCGTCGCGATAAGTCGCCGTGCGTGCGGGATCGCCGGACAGGCTCATCCAGCCGACCCGGTAGCCGCAGGCGCGATGCACCTTGCTCAGGCCACCGAAGCTGAGGCAGGGCAGTTCGCCGGCGACTTCGGCGAGCGGCTGGAATGAGGTGCCGTCATACAGGATTTCGTCGTAGATCTCGTCGCAGAGCAGCAGCAGTCGATGCCGCGCTGCGATCGCCACCAGCCGTTCCAGCAGCGCTCGCGGGTACACCGCGCCCGTGGGATTGTTGGGATTGATCAGAACCAGCGCACGGGTGCGCGGCGTGATCAGTGCCTCGACCTCGTCCGGATCAGGCAGATGGCCATTCGCGGCGAGGCAGCGGTAATAGCGCGGCTGTCCGCCGTTAAGGATTGTCGCCGCGCTCCACAACGGATAGTCCGGGCTCGGCAGCAGTACTTCGTCGCCGGGGTGCAGCAGCGCGCGCAGGCTCAGGTCGATCAGTTCGCTGACACCATTGCCGATAAAGATGCGTTCGACATCGACATCCCGGGCGCCGCGAGCTCGTTGTTGCGCGGCGATGGCCTCGCGGGCGACTTCCAGTCCTTGTTCATGACCGTAAGCCTCACTTTCATGCAGATGGCTGGCGATCGCCTCGCGCAGGTGCGCCGGTGCCTCGAAGCCGTAGCGGCCGGGGTTGCCGATATTGAGCTTGATGATATCGAGGCCAGCAGCCTCCAATTCGCGGGCGCGCCGGGTCAGGGCGCCGCGGATCTCGTAGCGCACTTCCGCCAGGTGCGCACTGGGTGTGATCGGAACCAACGCCAACGTCCTTATGATGTGGTGTCACCTGCCGGCAACATTGCCGGCAGGTCGATGCTAGCAGCGTGATGCAGTGCAGCGCGAGGGCCCTATGGGCGTCCGATGGGCGAGATTTCTGTTCATTTGCGGGCATGGGAGTAGTGGCCCGGGACAGGGCATAATCAGCAAACCGTGCCGACAGAAATTCCTGGATGAGCGACGCCGAATCGATTGAACGCCTGCGACGCATAGGCTGGCGTGGCGATGTGCTGCCTGCGGCCGGCTTGCGGCTGGCCCGCGTAGTGGCCCAGCATCGCGCTGGCTATGAGTTGCACGATGGCGAGACCTTGTTCGGTGCACAGCCGGACGGGCGCTTCCTCAAGCGAGGCATCGATCCGGGTGAGCGGCCGGTGGTCGGTGATTTTGTCGAAGTGGTGGCCGGTACGCCGCCGCATATCGTTACCGTGGCGCCGCGGCGCACGGTGCTGTCGCGGGCTGCCGCGGGCGAGCGTTACGAGCGCCAACTGATCGCCACCAATATCGATTACGTGCTGGTGCTGACCGGGTTGGACGGTGACTTCAATCCGGCGCGGATCGAGCGTTACCTGACGCTGACCGAAGATTCAGGTGCCCAGCCCGTCGTACTGCTGAGCAAGCTCGATACCCGCGACGATGCCGCCGCGCAGATCGATGCGCTGCGTGCGCGGCTGCCCGACAGCACGCCGATCCACGCGTTGAACAGCAAGGACCCGGCCAGTGTCGAGCTGCTCGCGCGGTACCTGAAGCCGGGCGACAGCGCGGTACTGGTCGGCTCTTCCGGCGCCGGCAAATCCACGCTGACGAACACGTTGCTTGGGGCGGCACGGATGGCCACCGCCGAGGTGCGCAGCCATGACAGTCGTGGCCGCCACACCACCACGCATCGCGCGTTGTTGCAGTTGCCCAGTGGCGGCTGCCTGATCGACACGCCCGGCATGCGCGAGCTCAAGCTCACCGGCGAGGAAAACCTCGACCTGTTCGCGGATATCGACGTACTTGCCGAGAAGTGCCGTTTCGCCGATTGCGGCCATGGCAGCGAACCGGGGTGCGCGATCCAGGTGGCGCTGGACAACGGTGAACTGACGCCCGAACGCTGGCGCAATTACCTCAAGCTGCATGATG
>JBAPPP010000282.1:0-4098 GCA_049280175.1 Rhodanobacter sp. | reverse complement strand
TAGCCTGACGCCGATGACTGACAAGCTGGAATCTCCAAGCAGCATGTAGACCGTTAAGCCGCCAAAAAGGAGAAAAGTCCCCATCTCAAGAATTTTTGGCTTTCGTCCGGGTCTGACCAGATCTAGGAAAAGGAGTGCGGCGGAAACGGCCGTGCCGGCGGCAAGACTCCAGACCGGCCCAACGAGCCGATCAAGAACGGCAAAAACTATAAAGGGCGCGAACGCAAGCAAGATACCCATGTCTTTCCCCCATTGGTAAAGGCGTTCCTACCTGTGTTTCCTGGATGCCAAAAAACTGAGACACGTCGCAAAGTCGTGGTCCATATGCAGCACCAACCAGGGCTTTGGCCGTATGCATCGTTGTCAGCGACAGCATCAGGCTCGTTGACTGCTCAAAGTGCGCTTCGGGCCGCAAGCGGACACCCCGAGATTGCCTCGTGGCCGTCTTCTACGCAAGGACCGCTGCCAGGAGCAGACGTTCAAAGCTGGAGTTAAGCGGCCGGGTAGTCGTTCGCTCTGAACGAGTAGTTGGATGGTAAGTACGGCGTTGCTAGAACCGCCGCTTGAACCACCGCATAAATATCTCTCCCCACCACAAGCTGACGAGCAGAGTTGCGGTGCCCAACACATAAATTGGCGCGGTGCCGCTCCTATAGCCCGTCGCGGCATCGTAGGAAAGCCAAGCGAGCGCGGCCGCAAACATTGCAACAAGAGCTAGCCCAACTAGCCACTGCCAAGGCTTTACGGAAAAGGCGGCCCTGGCGTTAATGCGAATAGCTGGACTTGGTCGACGCGAATTGCGGACCAGTACGAGACCTCCGAATATTGCAAGCAGCCCAACCAATCGAATGGCGAAGTTGTGTTGCCCATAGAGGATGCAGACCCCCGCAAAAGCCAACAACAACACCTGCAAAGTAAGAGAGATAGCCCGTCTGAGTTTATGAGGTGCTGCCATGGTTTTCTAGCCTCATGTCTCGGAACATCTAACTACATAATGTACGGACCCGTGGGTCCGGCTATAGATCCATGATCGCTTTCAGAAGCGTCTGCTTCGCGCCGGAAGCCGGCGTCGCATAGGTTATCCCCTGACAGCGGTGCCGGGCGGCGGTAGTGTCCTGCTTCCTACGCGCCATGGGATGCGATATCGACGATGAAATGCTCCGGACTGAGTGTCTGGAGAAAATCGCGGGTGTCGAAAATCTGTCCGGGGGCAAAGGCGCCGCGCGGTTTTCCGGGGTGCTCAATGATCCGCACGGCGGCTTCGACAATCAACGGCGCGCTGACGAAATAAATATCTCGCCCCGTGGCTGTGGCACGCCGCAACTGATCGCCTTTGCGCACCACCACATCCAGTAGAAATGTCTGCGCGGAGCGTCCGCTGCTATCGGCGGCCGTGGGTGTCGGCGTTGTCGTATCGCGGAGGTCCTTTAATGGATGCAGGTTCATGTATGCGTGTATTTCAGGAACTTGTAGATGACGCGAGAGGGTGATCATCTCGGACAGTGTCAGGGCCACCACCTCCTGCGTTCCGAACGGTTCTGAAAAATCCCAGTGGCGGGTGGGTGGCGGATTGGCCAAGGGTGTCATCACACCATTGGATATGACGACGCGCGGCACGGTGTTGCGTTCACCGGTTACACGCGTGCCTTTGGTCGGCAGCCAGCTGTCCAGGGCGACTGCAATCTGAATCTCATCGGCGCTCGTCCAGTCACCCATGGCAACGGTCGCCAGCAGATCGGCGAACCCGCCGTAGAAAGCCATCGCGGGTAGTAGCACGACCCCGGCATCACGAGCGTCATCAGAATAGTTTTCAAACGTGGCGAGCGCCGACGCCTGTTCGGCGGCCAGATCCAGATAGTGGATCCTGGCGCGCAGGGCCGCTTCGATGAGCGGCGCTGCTGTGTCCAGGAAGGGGCCTGCGCCGTTGATGACGGCCACGGCACCGGCCAATGCACGATCAAGTGAGGCCGGATCGTCGATTGAGGCCGGCCGCGCGTCCAGCGACGGATACTTGGCAGCGAACGCATGCAGTTGAACCGGATCGCGGCCGCTCAGGATGGGTGTCCAGCCGCGCTTGAGTAACTCGGCCACGATGAAGCGGCCGGTGTGACCGTAGGCGCCGTACACGGCGATGGTCCTGTTTTGGCTTGCAGGTGATGCGCTAACAATGCTCATGCGGTGTTCTCGTTGGGTATCGCCAAGATTGTTGTTCGGAAGCACGTCGCGCACGAACGGCGCGACGGCTCCGAGACCTTGTTGCACATTGCTGACTAGTCTTGATGGGGTCTGGATGACCCGTTTGGCCAGCACTGGCAGTTTCCATCCATGCTCAGCCGATGTTCGACGAAGCGGCGGCACTGAAAGACTCCTTCAGCTTTGCCGCGCACTCGTCGCAACAGACTTCGACTGTCTTCCCACCCAACGTGACGGTTACTGAATTTTCGTCCAGTTCGTAGTCACACGCCGCGCAAGTATTTTCACTCATAGCTATGCCCTCAATGGCCCGAAGTCCGGGTAGGGCAATTTAGTCAGAGGCCTGCGCGGGGCGCTGTCAGAATCTTTAGCCACTTGGCGCCAAGAGCCTATCGGCGCAGTGCCGCCTGCCGGAATTCGGTCGGGGTTCGGCCGTAAGTCTTCAGGAAAGACGCGCTGAAATGACTGTGGCTGCTAAACCCGAGCTCAAGGCTCAGTTGGCTCAGATCTTCGTACTGACCCAGCAAGTCCAGTGAGCGGGCCAAGCGAAGGCGCAACTGATAGCGGTACAGCGGTACGCCTTCCACCTGTTGAAATACCTGGGTCAGGTAGACGGGAGAGACGCCAACCTTGGCCGCTATGTCCGCCAGCGCCCACCTCCTGGAGAGGTCACTGGCAAGGATCAGTTTGGTACGGTCGGCTAGCCGCTGCCGTCCCGCATTCGCGCCCGCCTTGTGCGTTGTGCTTGAGCCAAGGCTGCGCTGCGCGAGCGTCAATGAAAGACTCTCCGCCTCAAGTCGTTCGGCTACGTTCTCGCGCAAGCTGTGGCGCAACAACGCCACCAGGGCCTGGGCTCGTGGGTCGATGCCCAGCTGCTGCTGCCGAAATGTGAAAGCGTTCTTGTCCCAGGTCAGCGTGCTGGGCGCCAACTCCCGCAGCAACTCCTCATCCAGCACAAGCACCAGGCTTGCATCGCCTCCCCCGATGGGATGGCTGACCTGGTAACCCTGTCCGGCGTTGAACAAAAGCACCTGGTTGGATTCGGCAACCGCCTGGGCTTCACCGACATGTCGCAGGTAAGTGCCCCGATAGGGAAACACGAGGTGAGTCTTGCTGGTGCACTCCTCGCCGCTCTTGTGCCGACACGTCCCACTGCAATAGACATCCCTAACCGTGACGGACGGCGTTTCAAGCAAGGTGCGGACAGTGAAATCAGGCATCTGGCCTCGATACGTGACCTTGCGCCACCTTCGGCAGCGTGCATTCACGTCAAGCAGTGATTTTAGCCAAGGGTGCAGTCATTGGAGCGCTTACTACGATATCAGCGACTTCGTTAGCGGACACTACGAGTTTGCCATCTGGCCGTCCACCGCGACCGACGATAGATTACGCTGGCTCGCATAACTCTTGATCGGGGGCTGGATATGCGTGCCATTGTCGCGAAGTGGATGGTGTCGCTGGTGACTCCGTGCATCCTGGCATGGTTGGCCTGCGTGGTCGTCGTGCAAGCGATGCCGTTGCCACAGCGGCAGGCCATCGCGATTACGGGGGTCACTGTCATCGACGTCGAGCGGGGGCGCTCGATGGGGCCGCGAACGGTCATCGTTGAGGACGGTCGTATTGTCGCGATCGTCGCGCCGCGCGACGCGCATATTCCGGCGTCGGCTCAGCGTGTCGATGGACGCGGACGGTTTCTGATTCCCGGGCTGGTGGATATGCATGTCCATCTGTTCAATCTCTCATCGCATCGGCCGCCGAACGACTGGTCGTTTCCGCTATACGTTGCCAATGGCGTCACCGGCGTGCGGGAGATGCGGGGAGACATAGCGTCGATGCTGCTGGTGAATCGCTGGCGCAAGGACCTGGATGACGGCGAACTCGCCGCGCCACGCATCCTTGCTGCCG
>JBAPPP010000281.1:0-7612 GCA_049280175.1 Rhodanobacter sp. | reverse complement strand
CGTGTTGGGCATCGCTGCGCTCACCCCAACCTACTCGCTACTCGCCTGCGTGGGGTCATTGGCGCTGGTTGAGTTTGTCTTCTTTGTAGTAACGCGTGCCCTGGCGGTGATTTTGCGTGCAAACATAAAATCTCTCACAAGAGCCGCTCCCACAAGAACGAGGGAGCGGTCGGCGTTAGTCTCGCGGGGGTGGGGGCGCCAGCACTTCACGGTTGCCGTTGTGTTGCGGGGCGCTGACTACACCGTCCTGTTCCATCTGTTCGACGAGCCGCGCCGCTCGGTTGTAGCCGATGCGCAGGTGGCGTTGCACGCCGGAGATCGAGGCGCGACGCGTCTGCGTGACGATGGCCACGGCCTTGTCGTACAGCTGGGTATCGGCGTCGCCGCCGCCTTCTTCGCCGTCCTGCGGCAGGCCCGAGTCGTTGATGAATTTGCCATCGCTGGTGGCCTGTACCTCTTCCAGCACGCCGGTGATGTATTGCGGCGCACCCTGCGACTTCAGCCACGCGACGACGTGATGCACCTCGTGATCGTCGACGAACGCACCATGCACACGCTCCGGCGTGGCCGTGCCCGGCGGCAGATACAGCATGTCACCGTGGCCGAGCAGGGTTTCCGCGCCGGACTGATCGAGAATCGTGCGCGAGTCGATCTTGGACGACACCTGGAACGCGATGCGAGTCGGGATGTTGGCCTTGATCAGGCCGGTGATCACATCCACCGACGGCCGCTGCGTGGCAAGAATCAAATGCACACCGGCCGCACGCGCCTTCTGCGCGAGGCGGGCGATGAGTTCTTCCACCTTCTTGCCGACAATCATCATCATGTCGGCAAATTCGTCGATGATCACCACGATGTACGGTAGCGGCTCCAACGGCTCAGCGGCGAGGTTCGGCATGTCGGGGTTGGGACGGAACAGTGGATCGAGTAGCGGCTGACCCGCGTTCTCGGCATCCTTGACCTTCTTGTTGAAACCGCCCAGGTTGCGCACGCCGACAGCAGCCATCAGCTTGTAGCGGCGCTCCATCTCGGCGACGCACCAGCGCAGCGCGTTGGCCGCTTCCTTCATGTCGGTGACCACCGGCGCCAGCAGATGTGGGATTCCCTCGTACACCGAGAGCTCCAGCATCTTTGGGTCGATCATGATCATGCGCACGTCTTTCGCGCTGGCCTTGTACAGCAGGCTCAGCACCATGGCATTGACGGCCACCGACTTGCCGGAACCGGTGGTGCCGGCGACCAGCAGATGCGGCATCTTCGCCAGATCGACCACCACCGGCTTACCGCCGATGTCCTTGCCTAGCGCCAGCGCCAGCGGCGACTTCAGCTGGTCGTACTTGTCCGAACGCAGGATCTCCGAGAGGTAGACGATCTGCTTCTTGGTGTTGGGGATTTCCAGCCCGATCACATTCTTGCCGGGGATCACGTCGACCACGCGCACGCTGACCACCGACAGGCCGCGGGCGATGTCCTTGTCCAGGCTCGACACCTGACTGCCACGCACACCAGCTGCGGGCTCCATCTCGAAACGGGTGATCACCGGGCCCGGATAGGCACCGACCACCTTGGCGTCGATCTTGAAGTCCTTCAGCTTGAACTCGACCTGGCGCGAGAGCACTTCGAGGGTTTCCTCGGAATAGCCCGGCCCTTGCGGCGGCGCCTCGTCCAGCAGCGACAACGGCGGCAGTTCGCCCGGCGTCGCGGCGCCGGTGAATAGCGGAATCTGGGTTTCGAGCCGGGCTCGCTCGCTTTTCACCACCGGCGCGGGAGCTGCCTCGATGCGCACGGGTTCGCGCTTGGCCTGCTTCACGGCATCGGCTTTCTTGACCACCTCGCGCTCGGTGCGGGCCTGGCGTGCGGCTAGCGCCTGCGGCGCCGCGCGCAGCTTGGTCCGGACCCAGCCGAGCAGCTTCAACACGCCCTGCCCGGTCCAGTCCATGACCTTGAACCACGACAACCCGGTGGCCAGCGTCACGGCCACCAGGAACAGCGCCAGCAACAGCAGCGGTGCACCCTTGAAGCCGAATACGTATTGCAGGCCCTTGCCGACAGCTTCACCGATCACGCCGCCGGCACCTTGCGGTGCCATGTCGCTGTCGGGGAAGTTCAGCCAGCACAGGCCCGGTGCGGTGATGAAGAAAAACACCGAACCGATCAGACGCAGGGAGGGCTCCCAGTGGCTGATCGTTTTTTCGTCGCGATGACGCAGCACGTGAATGCCCAGCCCCAGCAACAGCAGCGGGAACGCATAGGCGACCATGCCGAACAGATAGCGCAGCAAATCGGCCACGTACGCACCGAGCATGCCGCCAAAGTTGCGGGCGTGCTCGGACTGGCCGGCGTGCGACCAGCTGGGATCCATCGCGTTGTAGCTGAACAGGCACACCAGCAAATACAGCGCCAGTGGCAGCAATAGCAAAGCGCCGGCTTCACGCAGCCGGCGCTTCAGCTCATCGCTGAGGCCTTCCTTCGGTTTTTGTTTGACGTTCGCGCTTCGCGCCACCTTGGAGGGCTTCCCTATTTATGGACAGACTTGTCCGGACAGGGTCAAAGCATACCTTGCAATGCCGGATGCACCAGCTTGCCACCGTCAACATTGATACCGTCGCGCAGCGGAGCGAAGTCGCGCCACTCGTTGCCGGTCGCCAGACGCTGCACATACGGCAGGATCGCGGCGGAGATCGCCACCGACGACGTCTGCGGCACGGCACCCGGCATGTTGGTCACGCAGAAGTGCGTCACGCCATGCACGTCATAGGTCGGATCCTTCCAGGTGGTCGGCTTCGAGGTCTCGAAGCAGCCGCCCTGATCGATCGAGATATCGACCAGCACGCTGCCCTTCTCCATCGTCTTGACCATCGCCTCGGTGACCACGCGCGGCGCCTTGGCGCTGGGGATCAACACCGCACCGACCACGATGTCGGCGTCACGCACTTCCTCGGCAACCGAGGACTCATACGCATACAGGGCGGTGACGTTCGGGCCCATCGCCATCATTTCGGCGAGGCGATCCTGGCGCTTGTCGAACACCACCACGTTGGCACCGGCGGCAGCAGCCAGCGCAGCGGCATTGCCACCGGCAGCGCCGGCGCCCAGCACAACCACCTTGCCACGCGGGGTGGAGGCCATGCCGCCCAGCAGCTTGCCCTTGCCGCCCTGCGGACGATGCAGCAGCGTGGTGCCAATCTGGGTCGCGATACGGCCGGCGATCACCGACATCGGCAGCAGCAGCGGCAGCACGCCGTCTTCTTCGACCGACTCGAACGCGATGCCGGTGAGGCCGATATCGAGCAGGCTCTTGGTCAGCGCCGGCTCGGCGGCCAGGTGCAGGTAGCAAAACAGCAGGTGATGCTTCTTCAGCAGCGCCAGATCACCGGCGACCGGCTCTTTCACCTTGACGATCAGCTCGCCGACGTCGTAGAGCGCCGCGGCGTCCGGCACGATCTTGATGCCCTGCTTGATGTAAACCTCGTCGGCGAAGCCGCTCTTCAGGCCAGCGCCCGACTGGAGGAACACTTCGTGGCCACGGCGTACCAGATCGGCAGCAGCAGCGGGAACGAGGGCAACACGACCTTCTAAGGTCTTGGTTTCGGAGGGGATACCGATACGCATGGGGGAAGTCCTGTGGAGTTCGTAGCAGGGTTGGGGAACCATCTATGGCTGGAAAGCTTGAATCGGGCTGCTCCCTTCCCCATCCTTGCGGACTCAAACCCCGCCTCGACACCGCGAAACGGTTGCATGAAACCGCGGCAGGGCGTGAAGCGAATAACGTTCAAAGCTGCCAGCTAACCGAAGGATTATAACCATGACCACCCCCAAGCACAGCCGCCTGCTGATCCTCGGCTCCGGCCCTGCCGGCTACACCGCCGCGGTTTATGCCGCGCGCGCCAACCTGAAGCCGACCATGATCACCGGCATTCAGCAGGGCGGTCAGCTGATGACCACCACCGATGTAGACAACTGGCCGGGCGATGTGGAGGGGTTGCAGGGGCCGGCGCTGATGCAGCGCATGGCCGAACATGCCGAGCGCTTCAATACCGAGATGATCTTCGACCATATCCACAAGGTCGACCTCCAGCAGCGCCCGTTCCGTCTCAAGGGCGACTCGGGTGAATACACCGCTGATGCGCTGATCATCGCTACCGGCGCGACGGCGAAGTATCTGGGCATTGCCTCGGAGGAGAAGTTCAAGGGCCGCGGCGTATCCGCCTGTGCCACCTGCGACGGTTTCTTCTTCCGCGATCAGGACGTGGTGGTGATCGGCGGCGGCAACACCGCGGTCGAGGAAGCGCTGTACCTGTCCAACATCGGCCGCAAGGTCTATCTGGTGCATCGTCGCGACAAGTTGCGCGCCGAAAAGATCATGCAGGACAAGCTGTTCGAGAAGGCCGCCCACGGCAAGATCGAGCTGGTCTGGAACCACAGCATCGACGAAGTGCTTGGCGACGACTCCGGTGTCACCGGTGTACGCGTGAAGGACGTCAACTCGGGCGTTACCCGCGACATCCAGGCAACCGGTTTCTTCGTGGCGATCGGCCATACGCCGAACACCGGCATCTTCGAAGACCAGCTCGATATGCACGACGGCTACATCAAGATTCGCACCGGCCTGCACGGCTTGGCGACGATGACCTCGGTGCAGGGCGTGTTTGCCGCAGGCGATGTCGCCGACCATGTCTATCGCCAGGCCGTCACCTCGGCCGGCTTCGGCTGCATGGCTGCGCTGGACGCCGAGCGGTGGCTGGATCAACAGAGCTGATCCGATTGAGCTGATCCAGGCAGCGCCGCTCCACGATTCTCGAACCACCATTGAAGGCAGCATGACCCAAGCCACCCTGCACTACATCCACGATCCGCTGTGCGGCTGGTGCTATGCCGTCCAGCCGTTGATCAGTGCGGCGATGGAGCGGCTCGGTGGCCGGATCGCTCTGCAACTTCATGGTGGCGGCCTTTTCCCCGAGCCCACTGTGCTGGATGAATCCCTCGGCCGGCACATCGCGCAATCCGACCAGCGGATTGCCCAATACAGCGGGCAGCCGTTCGGTAAACCCTATCTGGAAGGGCTGCTGGCCGAACACGGCACCGTGCTGTACTCCATGCCACCGATCGCCGCCGTCATGGCGGCCACGGCCATAGAACCTAGCAAGGCCTATCCGCTGCTGGTGGCTATCCAGAACGCGCACTACCAGCGCGGTCTGCGCGTGGTCGAACCGCCCGTACTGGGTGAGCTGGCTGAGGAAACCGGGCTGGACGGCGCGCGCTTCGCACTGGCGTTCGCCGAGGCCAACGGCCATCCGCTAATGGAACACGTGCAGGCCAGCCGGCGCATGCTGGAAAGCGCCGGTGGCAACGGTTTCCCCACCTTGCTGCTGGAGCAGCGTGGTGAGCAGCGAGTGTTCGATCATTCACGCTATTACGGTCAGCCGCAGGCATTCGTCGAGGCGGTGGCCGCCACATTGCCGGCCTTGCATTGATCGAAGCGCGCTTTCACTCAGCGATCGACCAGCTGCCAGCGCTGGCCTGGGACAGGTTGCGTGCCAACCCCAATCCGTTTGTGTCGCATGCCTTTCTCGCTGCGCTGGAAGACGGCGGCTGCATCCGTCCCAACTGGGGCTGGCAGGCACATCATCTGGGCCTGTACGAACACGGCGAGCTGATCGCTGCCGCACCGCTGTACTTGAAGGGCAATTCGCACGGCGAGTTTGTGTTCGACTTCAGCTGGGCCAGCGCGTGGGAACGCGCCGGCGGCGAGTACTACCCGAAGCTGCTCAATGCCGTGCCCTACTCACCGATACCCGGCCCGCGCCTGCTTGCGGGCTGTGACGAGCGGACACCGCTGCTGCAACAGGCGCTGGTCGAGGCCATGCGCCTTGAGGCGTTGCGAATGGGCCTGTCATCGGTACACGCGAATTTTCTGGAAGTCGCCGAACTCGATGCGTTCGATCACGGCGCTCCGGATCAACGCTGGCTGGCGCGTTCGGACGTGCAGTTCCATTGGCACAACCACGGTTATCGACACTTCCCGGATTTTCTCGCCGCGCTGAGCCACAAGAAACGCAAGAACATTCGCCATGAACGCGCCCATGTCGCTGCCAGCGGCGTGGCGATCGAGATGCGCAGCGGCGACACGCTGAGTGTGGCCGAGTGGCGACGGGTGCATGCGCTGTACGCGGCCACGTTCGACGCCAAGGGCAATCATGCGGCACTGACGAGGGCGTTCTTCAGCCGTCTCGGCGAGTTGGGTCAAACCGTGCAGGTGGCGCTGGCGCGACACTCCGAAACCATCATCGCCATGGCGCTGTTCGTGCAGAGCGACAGCACCCTGTACGGCCGTTACTGGGGCGCATCGGTAGACGTGCCAGGGCTGCATTTCGAGTTGTGCTACTACCGCGGCATCGAGCATGCGATCGCGAATAAACTTGCGCGTTTCGAGCCTGGTGCGCAGGGTGAGCACAAGCTCGCGCGGGGCTTCCTGCCGGTTCGCACGAACTCGCGGCACTACCTGGTGAACGCGGATTTTCGCACCGCCGTGGCCGCGGCGCTTGCACATGAGGCGGAAGCGGTCGACGCTTACGCTGCAGAGCTGCAAAGCCACAGCCCCTACGCTGATCACGGCCATGCCGAACGATGATCTATCTGCCGCAACTCGACGCCGATCTACCGGATCGCTTTCCTGATCCCTGCGGCGCGCTGTCTGATCCCAACGGCCTGCTTGCCATGGGCGGGGATCTGTCGCCGCAGCGCTTGTTGAGTGCCTACGCCCAAGGGATCTTTCCCTGGTTCGGCGAGGGCGAACCCATCCTGTGGTGGTCGCCCGATCCGCGCTGCGTATTCCGTACGGAGGCGTTGAATATCCATCGCAACCTGCGTCGTCAGCTTGCCGGCAAGCAGTGGCGGCTTACCGTCGACCATGCGTTCGATGACGTGATCCGCGCCTGCGCCGCACCGCGCTCCGGTGATTCGGCCACCTGGATCATGCCGGCGATGATCGAAGGCTACTCGCGGCTACACGCGCTGGGCCACGCCCACAGCGTGGAGGTATGGGAAGGTGCGCGACTGGTCGGCGGCATTTATGGCGTAGCGGTCGGCAAGCTGTTCTGCGGCGAATCGATGTTCAGCGCCGAGAGCGGCGGTTCCAAGATCGCGCTGATCGCGCTCGCCGACCTGCTGCGCGGCATGGATTTTCCGCTGATCGACACTCAGGTCAGCAACTCGCACACCCTCCTTCTGGGGGCACTCCAAGTGCCACGCCAGGACTATCTGCAGGATGTCGAGCTACTCACCCAGCTGCCCGGATACGTAGGCAACTGGGCCGACTACACGCCGCGACTGCTGCAGCTGAGCCTATCCTGATCCATACCCGCAGCGACTGATCGTGGCGGTCCGGAGGGGCCATAAAGCGGCAGGCAACAAGTAGCCCGACTACCTTCTCAAGCTCTCCCCTCCGCAAGGCGACTCGACGCATTGGACCCATGCTCGTCGGGCTCGGCTCGGCTCGGCTCGTGCTCTGCTCTGCTCTGCTCGCGCATTTCTCTGCCAGTCATTCCTGCGAAGGCAGGAACCCAGAAACTACAAGTTCTCGAAGAGCCAAGTGCACTGGGTTCCTGCCTTC
>JBAPPP010000280.1:0-3951 GCA_049280175.1 Rhodanobacter sp. | reverse complement strand
TGCGCATGCCGATCCACGGAAAGTGCGTGGACAGGTTGAACCAGCCGCGATGACGTGGCACCTGTCGCGTCAACGCTTGTTCGTAATGCAGCAACAAGGCCTCATGCGAGGTGAAGAAATCCACCCGCGAGAATCCGGCGATCGGCCCCGCCAACGTTTCCATGAAGCGCAGCGAGTCGCCAATGCCGGCCACCATCTTGCGGTATTCGGCAGCGAGCGGCGAATGCTCGACCCAGGCCAGGTCCCAGTATTCCGGGTGATGCAGATCGGCGAAGCCACCATCGATCAACGCACGCACGAAATTCATCGTGAGCGCCGAATGCGCATGCGCTTGAATCATCCGCTGCGGATCGGACCTACGCGCGGCGGCAGTGAATTCCTGACCATTGATCAGGTCGCCACGAAAACTCGGCAAGCTCACACTATCGCGAACTTCCTGGTCGGTGGAGCGCGGTTTCGCGTACTGGCCGGCAAAGCGGCCCACACGCGACACCGGGCGCTTCAAACCGTGCACCAGCACCAGGCTCATCTGCAGCAGGACTTTCAGCCGATTGGAAATGATCGGGCTGGTGCAGTCGGCAAAGCTTTCCGCGCAATCGCCACCCTGCAGCACAAAGCGCTGACCTTCCTGCGCCTCGGCCAACGACTGCTTCAGCGCCAGCACTTCCCACGAAGTCACCAATGGCGGCAACCGGGAGAGCTGTGCACTGGCCGCAGCCAGTTCGGCCGCGTCGTCATACTGTGGCTGCTGGAGCGCCACGTGCTGTTGCCACGAATCGGGTGCCCAGTCAGTGGCAGCAAGGGCGTTGGAGAGAGCTGGATTCATCGGTGCAACCTTGATAGCAGTTTTCTCGTTCACTTCAATTTGTTCGACGGCGTGTAGCCACAATCGTCAGCACGGCCAGGAGAACGAACCACAACAGGCTCCAGGCCGGCATCGGCAGGCCCAGGATCGGCTCGACCTTGGCGCATTCACCGGAGCCGGTGAACACCAGTTGCATCACCCTGGCGAAGGGAAATGCGCTGAACATGTAGTCCAGCGGCGGCCCGCAGGACGGCACTTGGTCGGCCGGCAGCGACTGCACCCACAGATGCCGGCCAGCCACCACGATGCCAAAGATCGCACTGAGCAGCGCACCGCCGGAGTACACCCAGCGCGCCCCGCCGCGCGGCGCATGCAACGCGCCCAGCAGGAAGAACACCGCCATCCCGAGGAAGCCGATGCGCTGGAAAATACACAGCGGACATGGATTCATGCCCCAGTGGTACTCGGCGAAAAGCGCGAAGCCGAGCAAGCCGGCGCAGATCAGGAAGCCGACAAGAAAACTGACACGATACGACCAGCGGAATGGATTCATGGCGATTGCTGCGTTGCGGAACAATGACATTACCTGTTCGCCGGCTTGCTGTCAGCAGCGATCGCAACTTTCTGGTGGCCATTCACCGTATAGCCATGTCCAGTACACAAAAACCCGGCTGGTTGCCCGGCCGGGTTTTTGTGTTTGGACGTCTGTACGCCCTATCGACCGAACTACCGGCCGATGAACTGCTCAGCCGAATTACTCGGCGTCAACAGCCTCGACCTGCGGACGGCCGACCAGCTCGACATACGCCATCGGCGCGTTGTCGCCGGGGCGGAAGCCGCACTTGAGGATACGCAGGTAACCGCCGGGACGCTCGCGGTAACGCGGGCCCAGCTCGACGAACAGCTTGCCGACCGCTTCCTTGTCACGCAAGCGCGAGAACGCAAGGCGGCGATTGGCAACACCGTCGGTCTTCGCGAGCGTGATCAGCGGCTCGGCCACGCGGCGAAGTTCCTTCGCCTTGGGCAGGGTGGTACGGATCAGCTCATGCTTGATCAGCGACGAGGCCATGTTCTTGAACATCGCTTCGCGGTGGCTGCTGGTGCGGTTGAGCTTGCGTCCAGATTTTTGGTGGCGCATGGCAATAACTCTCTATTTGTTGTTATGAAAAGCCGGCACTCAGGTCCGACCTTCCGCGGTAAATCCGCTATTAGGAGCCTCTAAGGAACGGGCTCTTGTGAGAAGTACGGCCATGGATGGCCGCCTCTGGCGCTTGGCGAAGGCGTCAATTACCCGCTCACCAAGCAGCTGACACACAGCGATCAAGGATGATCGCAAAAATACAGCAGCTGCCATGAATGGCTGCTTCTGGCACCTGGCGAGAGGGCTAAGCCCAAACTCGCCAGTGCGCCGGTACCGCTGCGATCACGCGTGATCGCAAAAACAACCTATCAACCCAGCTGCATGCCGTGCGACAGACCCGGCGGCGGCCAGTTCTCAAGCTTCATGCCGAGTGCGAGACCACGCCCGCCCAGCACGTCCTTGATTTCGGTCAGCGACTTCTTGCCCAGATTCGGCGTCTTCAGCAGCTCGACTTCGGTCTTCTGTACCAGATCGCCGATGTAGTAGATGCTCTCGGCCTTCAGGCAGTTAGCCGAACGCACGGTAAGCTCCAGATCGTCGATCGGGCGCAGCAGCAACGGATCGAAACCGCTCTTCTCCGCCTTATCGGTAGCGCTCTCGCGACGCGAGAAGTCACCGAACACCGACAGCTGGTCGTTGATGATTTCAGCGGCCTTGCGGACCGCGTCTTCAGCACCGATCGTGCCGTTGGTCTCGATATCCAGAACCAGCTTGTCGAGGTTGGTGCGCTGCTCGACACGAGCCGCGTCCACTTCGTAAGCCACGCGCAACACCGGCGCGAACGACGCGTCGAGCTGCAGGCGACCGATCGGACGCGCTTCGTCATCCGGATGCTGGCGCGTGCTGGCCGGCTGGTAGCCGACGCCACGACGCACCTTCAGACGCATGTTGAGCGCGATGTCCTTGGTCAGGTGGCAGATCACGTGCTCGGGGTTGATGATTTCCACCGAGTGGTCGACGACGATGTCGCCGGCCGTGACCACGCCCTTGCCCTTCTTGGACAAGGTCAGGGTGACTTCGTCACCCGTATGCTGACGGATCGCCACGTCCTTGAGGTTGAGCAGGACTTCGATAACGTCCTCCTGCAGGCCTTCAAGGGTGGTGTATTCGTGCAGCACGCCATCGATTTCGACCTCGACGATGGCACTGCCAGGAATCGAGGAGAGCAGTACGCGACGCAGCGCGTTGCCCAGGGTATGGCCGAAGCCACGCTCGAGCGGCTCGACCACCACCTTGGCGCGGTTAGCTCCGAGCTGTTCGACGCTGAGGCCTCGGGGCCGCAGCACACTAGTTGACGAAACTGCCATGCAGAGCTCCGGTAATTACTTCGAGTAAAGCTCGACGATCAGTGCTTCATTGATGTCAGACGGCAGATCACCGCGATCCGGCACCGACTTGAACGTACCTTCAAATTTCTTGGCGTCGACTTCGACCCAGATCGGACGCAGATCCATGGTGTCGAAAACGGTTGCCGCTTCCTGCACACGCAACTGGGTGCGTGCGCGCTCGGTCAGCGCGATCGCGTCGCCCGGGCGAACCTGGTAGGAAGGAATGTTCACCTTCTTGCCGTTCACCAGAATTGCCTTGTGGGCAACCAGCTGACGAGCCTGGGCGCGGGTAACCGCAAAACCCATGCGATAGACGACGTTGTCCAGACGGCTTTCGAGCAAGCGCAACAGGTTTTCACCGGTGTTGCCCTTGGAGGTCGATGCCTTGGTGTAGTAGTTGCTGAACTGACGCTCAAGCACACCGTAAATGCGCTTGACCTTCTGCTTCTCACGCAACTGCACGGCGTAGTCGGACATGCGCATGCGCTTGTTCGCACCATGCTGACCGGGCTTGTTTTCCAGCTTGCACTTGGAGTCCAGCGCACGCGCTGGGCTCTTCAGGCTGAGATCTGCACCCTCACGACGGGCGAGTTTGCAGGTAGCTCCACGATAACGGGCCATGGGTATGCTCCTTAGACTCGACGCTTCTTGGGGGGACGGCAGCCGTTATGCGGAAT
>JBAPPP010000279.1:0-5396 GCA_049280175.1 Rhodanobacter sp. | reverse complement strand
GCATCAAGGCCGCACTCGCCCGGAACCAGTTGCCGCCACTGGAGCCCGGTGCGATGTGCTACATGATGTCGAGACAAGGCTACCTGAATGATTCGGCGGGGCACTGGATGCCTCACCTGATGTTCTATACGCCACTTATGGCGAATTGGGGTGCCGACTTGCCAGGCTCCCCGATCATTCTCAACCCGCAGTTTCAGGCCGGCCCCGAGAAGATAAATGTGTTCATGATCCCGGCCGGTAAGTGGTCCGACGGATCGCCTGCGCCGGTTATGTGAGGCCACGAACTTTCCTGCAACACCTAATGTTCTTGGGAGGCTTTGATCCGCATGTTTCTCGAGCTTGATGGGCACGGACCGCAATACGCGCAGCTGGCTCGTGCCATCAAAGCCGGCATTCTCAACGGGCGGCTGACGTCGGGTATGCGACTGCCACCTACGCGCACACTGGCGCTGGAGCTTGGTCTATCGCGCATTACGATCCTGACTGCCTACGAACAGTTGCGTGCAGACGGTTTTATCAGGGGTTGTGCCGGCTCGGGTAGCTACATATCCACACTACAGATTACTCCGGCGCTGCATTCCCCTGATTCCACTATCGCGCCGCCATCGCGCTATGCGCAACGCGCCCGACAAATCTATGACCGTACGCTTTACCAGCCGCATATGGGTCTGCCTTACGATCTGCAATACGGAACCCCGTTGACCAATGTCGAGCTGACTTCAGCATGGGGCCATGAACTGGCGCGCGCCGCCACCTACACCTCGCTTAGAGGCGCTGGTGCTCAGGGGCTGCATGCATTGCGCCAACAGATATGTGACTACCTTGCGCTACGCCGTGGCATAACCACCTTGCCGGAGAATGTGCTGATCGTTAACGGAACACAGCAAGCCTACGCACTGAGCGCACGCGTGCTCATCGACGAAAACGGTATTGCCGTGCTGGAGGAGCCTCACTATTTCGGTGCCTACCAGGCACTGATCGCCCATGGCGTGAAGATCCATGCAGTGCGCACCGATAGCGAGGGTATCGTCTGCGACGAACTGCCTGACTCGGCGCCTCGATTGATCTGCGTGACTCCTTCTCACCAGTTCCCGACTGGTGCCGTCATGTCGCTGCGGCGCCGACTGGAGTTGTTGCGCTATGCGGCGGCGAAACAATGCTGGATCCTGGAGGACGACTACGATGGCGAGTTCCGCTACGACGGCCGCCCACTGGCCGCGCTGCGCTCTCTTGATGAGGGAGATCGTGTTATCTATTCGGGCACGTTTACAAAGGCTCTGTTCGGCTCGCTTCGACTTGGCTACATGGTGTTGCCCGCTGCACTGCGCGACGATTTCGTCATGGCCAAATATTTCAATGACATTTCCTCATCGGGCATCGAGCAGACGGCGCTGGCACATTTCATGGAAGACGGTGGCTTCGAACGACATTTGCGATTTGCGCGTCAAGAGTTACAGGCGCGTCGCGAGGCGTTGGTCGACGGTTTGCGCCGATACGTCGGCAACCGTGTCGATCTCGTTGATACGCCCGCTGGCATGCACGTCGTCGTATGGCTGCGCAGTTATGACTATGCGTCCGTACATGCACTGATCGCGCTTGCTCATGCACGCGGTCTCGGCCTTCACCCGGTTGAAGTGCACTACCTGAAACCGCCGCCGCATCCAGGCTTGATTCTCGGCTACTGCGGGCTGTCACCGAACGCATTGCGCGAGGCGATGCAGCTCTTCGGTAAATGTCTGGATGAGATCGACGCGAAAGCACGAAGACGCACTGCCTAGTCGGCCTCGCGCTGGCGTACTTCTGCTCAGTGGACACGGAGCGGGCGTTACGCGCGACGCAGTGGGCCCCCATGTCGATCCTTTCCCTTGGCGCGAAATCTGCGCCCCGTCTAATGAGTTGGCAAAGGACTTGCTTCTACTGGCGCAGCTCGGGAGCCGGTGCGAAACTCGTAGACCCCCCATTGGTCGGCGTTAGGAGGCTCCCAATGAACGCGACGACGAACCCCGTGCAGCTTCGGGTTACCCGGCGCTCCCCGGCCTATTGGCGCGTCACGATCGACAACCCGCCGATCAATGTCATGGGCCCGGAAATGGTCGGGCAGTTCCAGGGGGTGATCAACGCCCTTGAGGCCGACGAGCAAGTCAGAGTCGTGGTCTTCGACAGCGCGGTGGACCGCTACTTCCTGAATCACTCTGATTTCCAGGCCAAACTCGAGGACCTGACGTCCATGCCGGCAGGGCCCACTGGCTTGCCGCCATGGCCGGATTTCCTCGTGCGCCTGACCCGCGCTCCCGTCGTCTCCATCGCTCTCATCCGCGGACGGGCGACAGGCAACGGCAGCGAGATCACGCTCGCCTGCGACATGAGTTTTGCCAGTCGGGAAAAGGCCGTCATCTCGCAGTGGGAGGTGGGCGTTGGGATGGTTGCCGGCGGTGGCCCCATGGCCCGGCTGCCACAGCTCATCGGCCGAAACCGTGCTCTGGAGGTACTCCTGAGCTCGGAAGACATCGGAGGCGAGCAGGCCGAGGCCTATGGTTACGTGAACCGAGCGCTGCCCGATGCCGACATCGACGCGTTCGTGGATGCTCTTGCGACCCGGATCAGCAAGTTTGACAAGTGGGCGATCGCCAACACCAAGCGCCTCGTCAACACCAGCCTGCCACCGGACGTCGAGCTCGGCGCCGGGTGGGACGCGTGCATCGCGTCGCTGGGGCGGCCCGCCGCGCAGCAGGGCATCAAGGCTCTGTTCGCGCAGGGGTTCCACAAGCCGGGGGATGCCGAAGATCGACTCGGATATTACGTAGGCCAAATCGCGCGTTAGGCCAGTGCGCGACGCGGTCTCTCACCCTCTTCGCGAAAGGAGGAATGTATGGATCTGCTCACAACAGCCAAAGCACTGGCCGAACGTGTGGAGGCGGAAGCGACAAAGGCCAAGATCCCGGTCTCGGTCTGCGTCATCGACATTCATGGCAACCTCGTGCTCCAGCACCGTATGAACGGCGCGCCGGCCTTCTCGATGGAGATCTCCGAACGCAAAGCCTACACGGCAGCGCTGGTTGGGATACGCACCGCCGATCTCCTGCCGCTCGTGCAGCCGGGCCAGCCACTCTTTGCGCTCCTCACGCTATCGGGGGGACGCTACACCGCCATGGGCGGAGGCGTGCCCCTCTCACATGAGGGCCAAGTGTTCGCTGGCGTCGGCGTCAGCGGCGCCAGCACCAACGAGCAGGACATCGCCATCGTCGAGGCGGCGCTCCGATAGAAGCTCGACCCGGCGTCTGATCGTGGCGCCGTCTCGACACGTCACACTGGCCCCAGAGGCCGAAAGGAGAGGATATATGTCTGCATCAGCGACTCTCAGCTTTGCTCAGGATATCCGCGCGATGTTCACCACCATGGACGTCGATCATATGAAAAAGGCCATGGACCTCAGTGACCGGGCCAGCGTATTCCAGCACGCGGAAGCCATATATGACTCGGTGTCCAGTGGTCGCATGCCACCACCGTCGAGCGGTGAACCGCGTTGGACGCCGGACATGTGCGCGAAGTTCAAGAAGTGGCAAGAACAGGGAGGACAGCCCTAAGGTGGCATGGGCGCGTATCAACCGGGGCAAAGGGAAGGGAGGCAGTTGAGTCGAACGCCAGGCTCGGCTTTTTTCGCGCGCTCCTGCTGCCGCTGCCAAGACCTGTGGTCTAACTACCTCCGCCCCCTTTGGCGGCCTATTTGCGATCGATCGAGTATTTGCCTGGTCCCGTGAGACATAGCAGCAGCAGGCCGCCGACAATCGATACGTTCTTGTAGAAATTAATCATGTTCGTGATGCGATCGCCATCGAGCATCGTCCAGTAATGGTGGCCGATCACGGCGGCGGCTAACGTATATAGAGCGAGTAGAAGCGCAAGCGGTCGCGTGTAAAAGCCAAGCACGATCGCGATGCCGACGAAGAACTCCATGACGACGGCGATAACGGCCGCAACGGTAGGTAAGGGCGCACCTTCCGCGACCATGATGGCGACTGTGCCAGTAAAGCCGGTCAGCTTGCTCCAACCAAACAGCACGAACAGGATCATCATCAACAGGCGCGCTACAAGAATCAGTTCGTCTTTGCGGCGGTCGAAGAGTGTGTATCGCATGATAGTTTCCCCTCTGTCTGCACAAGTTGCGAAGGTGGCGATGAAACTTTCCAGTCCTGCTTGGTGCCGGTCGCCATGTTCGGGGCACGGAATCGAATATAGACTCGCAGCCTTTGGCGTAACAAGCGAAATCATTGTGTTCGGATAGTTACGCTCCTTCAGTAGATGAGTACGCATGCACCCGACATGGTCTTTGCTGATATTGATCCTTGCATCGTTCGCTGCCGGAGTGCAGAACGCATTGGCTGGAGGGGGATCCTTTCTTACCTTTCCGGCGCTGTTGTTCGCCGGGCTTGATCCCCGCGCCGCGAATATCGCCTCCACCATCGCGCTCTTCCCCGGTCAGGTAACTACGGGGTTAGCGGGTCGTGCGAACGTTGCGGGTGCCGCAGGCTTGTCGTTTCGCATGCTGCTTTTGATAAGCCTGGTCGGCGGCGCGTTGGGGGCGGTGTTACTGCTGGTGACGCCGGTCAGCGTGTTTAGCCGGCTGGTACCGTACCTCGTGTTGTTCGCCACGATCGTATTCGCCTGGGGCAGCTTTTTCAGAAAGACACCTGCCAATGGCGACAAACCAGCCTTGGGCAAAAACTCTGCGATAGCTGTGCAGTTCTGCATCGCCATTTACGGCGGCTATTTCGGCGGCGGCATCGGCATCCTTATGCTAGCCGCACTCACTGCAACGGGCCTGAGCGTGCGTGTAGCTGGTGCAACCAAGAACGTATTGGCAGCGGTGATGAACGCCTCTGCGGTGGTGATCTTCATGGTGCAGGCTCGCGTGCTTCCTTGGCCATTGATCGCCTGCGTGGCCGTCCCCGCGATCGTTGGTGGTCAGATTGGCGCCTATCTCTTGCACAGCATCAACGAGAAGGTGCTACGTATCGCTATCGTCTGTATTGGTACTGCGCTGACAGTGGGTTTGTTCGTGACGAAATAGGCGCGGTTGCAAGATGGGCAAACGAGAAGCGATACGAGGTCAGAGTGAGTTGGCCCGGATTTGACGGACACCTTTGAGCGGGGACAATGCCCTGGGAGGTGTCAGATGATCAAGCCTCAACGATTCGCTGCGAATACCGATGGTTTAACTACCCCATCCTCTTTGCTGCACGGGTGTTCCTCAGGGCTTGGTGCCAAAGAATGTTGCGCTGAAGATCGTGCTCAATACCGATTCAGAGGCGGCATCCGACAGTTCGTTCGGCATGGTGATATTGAAGTAGAGCACGCCGTCGATCAGTCCCATCGTCGCGAGCGCCAGATCGTTGGCA
>JBAPPP010000278.1:0-11195 GCA_049280175.1 Rhodanobacter sp. | reverse complement strand
GTTGGGCATCGCTAGCGCTCACCCCAACCTACGCGGCGGCGCCTCTTACAGCTCGCGCAACGCTGTGGTCACCGGCAGTCGTGCCGCCCGCAACGCCGGGAACAGACCGCCGATAAAGCCGATCGTGAGTGCCCACAACACGCCAATCCACAACAGCTTCGCCGTGACCTTCAGCTCAAAACTGAGCTTGCCCACCGTCCCTGCGGCAAGAGTGGACGCGCTGTAGCCATTGAACAGCAACCAGGCGAGCAGGCCGCCGAGCAGGCCGCCGAGCAACGCCAGCAGCATGGTTTCCAGCATGATCGCGACCACGACCGGCAAGCCACGGAAACCGATCGCACGCAGCGTGGCGATCTCCCGTGCTCGCGAGGCGACCGCGGCGAACATGGTGTTCAACGCGCCGAACAACGCACCGATCGCCATGATCAGGCCGACCGTGATGCCGATGGCGCGGATCGTTTGCGTCGTACCCTCAGACTGTTTGCTGAAATAGTTGAGCGTAGTGTCGACATCCACCTTCAGCTGCGGGTTCGCTTCCAGCACGGCTTTGAACGCATCGAATTTCTGCGGATCGCTCAGCCGCACCGTCACCGAAGCACGGCTGCCACCACGGCGATACGTGTCAGCGACAACACCGGCATCGCCCCATATCTCCGAGTCCAGCGCGTCGCCCGAAGCGAATACGCCAACCACGGTCCACACCTGGCTACCGAGACGAATCTGATGGCCTGGCTCCAGCCCGGCAAATTGTTTCGTCGCGCCCTTACCTGCGATCAGCTCGCGCATGCCAGGCGTGAACGTGCGACCGGCGATGATCTTCACCTGCGGGCGCACCGCCCATGCTTGCTCGCCGACGCCGCGCAGTTGCACGCTGCCCTCGTCATCCGCGCTGCCACCCTTGATCGGCAGGTTCGCCGCTACCACCAGTTCCGGTGACGCGATCGGTCGTCCTTTCGCATCCCGGGCAATACCCTCGGCCTGCGGAATCAACGTCACGCTGGCGCGGTCGAGCACCGACATCACCTCGGAGGCCGAAGCGCCGCGCATCACGATTACCGTGTCGGGGCTGCCGGTCTTACTCAGCGTTTCGCGGTAGCCCTCACTCATCGCCAGCAGCGCCACCAGCACGCCGACCACGCCGGCAATGCCCACCACCACCACCGATGACATGCCGAGTCTTTGCCTGAGTGTGCTGATACCCACACCGGTGACCGACGCGGCCTGCCTGCCCTGGCGGCTCAACAGCATCCACAGCGCCAGACACACCACGAGCAACAGCAGCACCGCGGAAAACTGCAACATCGGGGAATCCATTAGCTGATTCAACATGATCTTTCTCCTCAGCGTCCGGCCAGTGCATCGACGATGTTCAGACGCATTGCACGCAGTGCGGGCAGTGCACCGACCAGCAAGCCGACGACCACCATCAATAGCAAGCCATGTATCCAGATGTCAGCACTCACGGGTGCCATCGGTATCGCGCCACCCATCTTCGCGTGGAAGCCAGCGACCACCAGCACGGCGAGCAACAGCCCCAGCACACCACCGAGCAACAGCAGCAGCACGGATTCGGCCAACACCATCGCCATCACGGCATGGCTGGAGAATCCGATGGTTTTCAGCACCGCCAGTTCGGACGTCCGTTCACGTACTGCCTGCATCATCGTGTTACCCGACAGCAACAGCAGGGTGAAGAAGACCGCGCCCATGATCGAGCTGACGATCAGGCCGATATCGGCCAGCTGCTTCATCCACGACGCGGTAGCGGCGGCCTCGGTCTGGGTGCGCGTCTCGTGATCGGAATTGGCCGACACGGCGTCGATAGCCTTGGCCACCCGATCGGCCTGATTCACGTCCGTGACGCGGCTGACATACCAACCCACGGTGCCGCGGTTGTACGGCGTGCTGTCATCGAAGTATTTCCAGTGCAGCAGGAACATCTGATCGAAGAAGCCACCGGCCTTCTTGTCCTTCGAGTGCAGAATGCCGACGATGTCGAACGTCCAGTTCTTGCTGCCGTCCTGTTGCGGGAAGATCGTGGACTGCATCGGGATCTTGTCGCCAACCTTCCAGTGATACTTGGCAGCCAGCTGCTCACCGACCAGGGCGCCGGTACGGGTGTTGTCGAACGCCTTGTGCTCGTCTGCGCTGACGTCGATCTCCGGATACTGATCGAGGTAGTTATCGCTGACGGCGAAGCTGAAGACCTGGTTGTGCGGATCCTGGTAGGCACCGCCGAACCAGTTCGCGTAGCCCACCGACTTCACCCCCGATACCTGCGCGATCTGCGCGCCCAGCGCCTGCGGCAGTGTCTGGATGAAGGACAGCTTCGAGCCGGTCTGCAGGCGCTGCGCACCGATGGCGCTTTTGCCGGCATCGTCAAAGCCCGTGCGCACCGCGTCGAGCATGCCGAACAGCAGGAACGCGGCAATGATCGACACCAGCGTGAGGATGGTGCGCATCTTGCGGCGGAACAGCGCTGCCCAGATTAAATGCAGGTATTTCATCGCGACCTCCTCAGGCAAATGCCTGCTCGACCAGCGTGCCCTTGTCCAAATGCAGCGTATGGTTCGCGTACTCGGCCGCCTTCGGATCATGGGTGACCATCACGATGGTCTTGCCATGCTCGCGATTGAGTTGCCGCAATAGCCCGAGCACATCTTCCGCGGACTGACGATCGAGGTCACCGGTCGGCTCATCGCAGACCAGCAACGTGGGGTCGGAGACGATCGCGCGAGCGATCGCCACGCGCTGCTGCTGACCACCGGACAGCTCATTCGGCTTGTGCGAGGCGCGGTCCTGCAACCCGACCAGCTGCAGCGCGATCGCCGCGTTGTTGCGTCGCTGCGCACCCGACAGCTTGGTCAGCAGCAACGGCAACTCCACGTTGCGCTGCGCCGACAGCATCGGCATCAGGTTGTAGAACTGGAACACGAAGCCGACATGCGCCGCACGCCATTTCGCCAGCGCGCCGCCACCGAGCTGGTCGATGCGCTGACCGGCCACCGTGATGCTGCCGCCGCTGGGCGTGTCCAGGCCGCCGATCAGATTGAGCAGGGTGGTCTTGCCCGAACCGGATGGCCCCATCAGCGCCAGGAAATCACCCTGCGCAATGTCGAGGTTGATGTGGTGCAGCACCTCGACCTTCTGCTTGCCACGTTCGTAGACTTTGGAGATGTCGCGGATTTCGATCAACGTACCCATGGCAGCACTCCTGATGAATGATTGGTTCTGCGGCGGCTTCAGTCGTGATTGTCAAAAAGCATCGCGACTGAAGTCGCTCCCACAAGTAAGACCGGTTACGGCGTCTTGTCTTTCATTTGGACGTCCGAACCATCATGCAGCGATGCGGGTGGCGACAGCACCACGCTGTCGCCTACGTTGACCGCTGCAGGAACCAGCCGTAGCTCGCCATAATTCTGCGTCGACGGTTGTACCGCACGCTGCCGTGCCTTGCCGTCGGCGACTACAAACACGACGCTGTGGCCGTCGCGCTGGACGATCGCGCCGGCCGGTATCAATACGCCCTTGGGTGCCTGCGCGGCGACCTTCGGCTTCACCTCCAGAAACGACACGCGCACGCCCATGTCCGGCACGATACGGCTGTCCTTGTGCTCCAGTGCCACGCGCACCTTCACCGTGGCCTTGCCGCGATCGGCAGCTGGCACGATGGCAATCACGTGCGCGGGAATCTTCCAGTCCGGATAGGCATCTAGTACCGCCTCGGCCGGCATGTCCGGCTTCACGCGGCCGATGTAGGCCTCATTGACGTCGACGTCCACTTCCAGCGAATCCATGTCGACGATGGTGCCAATACCGGTTCGAGTGAAGCCGCCGCCGGCGGAGAACGGCGAAATGATCTCGCCGACCTGCGCATCCTTGGTGGTGATTACGCCATTGAACGGCGCGCGCACCACGCAGTAATCGAAATTGACTTTCGCCTCGATGACTTGTGCGTCTGCCGACACGGCCTGCTTCTGTTGTGACGCAAGTTGCGCGCGCATGCTGTCGGCGAGCGTGCGAGCCTGCTCGGCGAGCTGCGTCGAAACCAGTCCGCTCTTGGCGAGCGATTCCTCGCGCGCCGCATCACGCAAATTCTGCGTGAGCTGAGCCTGAAACTGCGCCACCAGCGCGTGAGCCGCGGCGGCCTGCGCCACGGCCGTATCGAGCGCCGCCTTGTAGGCGCTGTCATCCAGCCGCGCCAGCACCTGATCCTTGCTTACGTGATCGCCTTCCTCGATCAGCACAGCGGTCAACGTGCCGGTGATCTGCGCCGATACCGTGGCCTGCCGCCGGGCAGTGACATAACCCGTGGCCTGCAACACCGCACCGGCTTCGCTGTCAGTGGTCGGCGATACCGCCAGCGCAGTCTGCACGGCCACCGCCGAGTGGCCCAGCAGCATCCAGCCCGCGCCGCCCAGCAGCAACAGTACGAGCACGATGCCGATGGCCCAGGGCCAGCGGCCCGAGCCGCTGCCGTGATCCTCGCGCTGATGGCGCTCGATGCGCAGTTGCTTCAACAGATCCGCGTTGTCCACCCTTACTCCCTGCCGGCATGGCCGGTTGCTCGATGAGTGCAGATTGACTGATCAGCTACGTCGCGATCAGGGTGCAGCATCAGTCATCGTCGATGACAGGTGTCATCCGGGCAAGCTACGACTTCCCCCGTTGCCCGGGTATGGCTGGACAGAGGGTAACCTTTTGCCCGCTTCAGATGCCATTCGGCGCTGGCCTCTTGCCGGACATACCGTCGCGGCGATGCAACATGCAGACGCATGATTCGCGGCATTCGCCCGCCGTTTGAACTTGCGCAGATCACGCCGGCGATCTTACGCCCGCGACTGTATCCGCCCGCTTTGCTACGCTTGCGGCATGACCTACATCATCGCTCCCCCCGCAATTCCCAGCCTGCCGATCATCGGTAGCGATCAACGATTCCCGATCCGCCGGGTGTTCTGCATCGGCCGCAACTACGCCGAGCATGCGCGCGAGATGGGAGCGACCGTCGACAAATCCGCACCGATGTTTTTCTGCAAGCCGGCCGATGCCGTAGTCAGCGACGGTGCCGATGTGCCCTACCCGCAAGCCACCGGCGAGCTGCACCATGAAGTGGAGATGGTGGTGGCGCTGGGCGGCGGTGGCCATGACCTGACCGCCGAAGAGGCATCTTCGCTGGTCTGGGGTTATGGCGTGGGGCTGGATCTGACTCGTCGGGACCTGCAGGCGCAGGCCAAGGCCAAGGGTCATCCGTGGGATGTCGCCAAGGCATTTGATCATTCGGCGCCGATTTCCGCGCTGCGTCCGGCAGCCGAGGCGGCGCTGGACGCAAACAGCGTGCTGCGACTGAGCGTCAACGGCGACCTGCGCCAGCAGACCACGCTGGGCGAGATGGTGCATGGCGTACCGCAGATCATTGCGGCACTCTCCACGCTGTTCGAGCTCAAAGCTGGTGACCTGATCTTTACCGGCACACCGGCCGGTGTTGCTGCACTGCAGCGCGGCGACCGTTTCCACGCCGAGTTGGTGGGGGTCGCCGAGTTGGACGGCCAGGTCGTCTGACCTCCTCAGGCACCGCTCCCCTGTCCGGATCCACAGCACAGCGCTAAAGTCCCTTGGTCCATCGCCAATCCACGGAGAAGAGCATGAGCATGCTGCAGGAATTCAAGGCTTTCGCCATGCGCGGCAGTGTCGTCGACCTGGCAGTCGGTGTCGTCATCGGTGCCGCGTTCGGCAAGATCGTCAGTTCGCTGGTCGAGCAGATCATCATGCCGCCGATCGGCCTGCTGACGGGGGGCGTCGATTTTTCTTCGATGAAATGGGTGCTCAAGCCGGGCGACGACAGCGATCCGAAGCACAAGATCGCCGAAGTGGCGATCGGCTATGGCGCCTTCATCAACACCATCATCACGTTCCTCATCATCGCGGCGGCGATCTTCCTGGTGGTCAAGGCGATCAACAGCATGCAGAAGAAGCCGGAGGAATTAGCAGCCACACCGGCCGATGTGGCCCTGCTTACCGAGATCCGCGACCTGCTGAAAGCCAGACCGCTGGACAGGCTCTAGGCTCAAGCGTCGCGCTATTGCAAGTCATCCCGAGGCCGGCCCTTCCGCGAATGGCCGGCCTCTTTGCATCCCTAACCGGTGTAGCACCCGATCCATGACTTGTGGCCCAAGCAGCATTCACCCACCACGCCATAATCGGGGTTTGCTGCCGAGGATCACTTGATGCGCCGACTTCCACTCACTCTGCTCGCCGCCAGTCTGCTGATGGCGGTCGGAACGGCCAGTGCCGCCGACCACGACACCACCATCCCCGCCGCCGCCGTGCACACCGCCGAACAGCTGCGTGACCGTGCGTTGCAGGACAACACCGGCTATCAGATCGTCACCTCGTTGACCACCGAGATTGGCCCGCGTCTCGCCGGCGGCGTGAACGATCAGCGTGCACGCGACTGGGCCATCGCGAAGTTCAAGGCGCTCGGTTTCGACAAGGTCTACACCGAGCCGGTGACGTACCCGTTGTGGCAGCGCCGCAGCGAAAGCGGTTCCATCGTCGCACCGTTTCCGCAGCATCTCGTACTGACTGCGCTGGGCTATTCCCCCGGCACGCCGAAGGGCGGTCTCAGTGCGCAGGTGGTGCAGTTCGCCAGTCTCGATGCGTTGAAGGCTGCGGACCCGGCCAGCGTGAAGGGCAAAATCGTCTACATCGGCTACCGCATGCAGCGATTCAAGGACGGCCATGATTACGGCATGGGCTCGGCCGTGCGCACCACCGGGCCCGCCATCGCCGCGACCAAGGGTGCTGCCGGCTATCTGCTGCGTTCGGCCGGCACCGATGCGCAGGAACGCATCGCCCACACTGGCGTCACCCTGTTCGACGATCCGACCAAGGCCATCCCTGCGGCCGCATTGTCCAACCCGGATGCCGACCAGCTTGAACGTGAACTAGCTTATGGCAAGCCGGTCACCGTGAAGCTCGATCTCGATTGCGGCATCGTCGGCAAATTCACCGGCGCGAACGTGATCGGCGAGATCACCGGCAGCAAGTATCCCGATCAGGTGATCGCTATCGGCGGACATCTCGATTCGTGGGACCCCGGCACCGGTGCGATCGATGACGGCGCCGGCGTGGCGATCGCGATGGCGGCCGCCAAGCTGATCCATGATTTGCCGCAACGCCCCGATCGCACAATCCGGGTGATCGCATTCGCGAATGAAGAAATGGGCTTGTGGGGCGGGAAGGCCTATGCCGCTAAACACGCGGCCGAGGTCGGCAAGTTCCAGCTCGGTACTGAATCCGACTTCGGTGCAGCGCCGGTCTGGCGAATGAGTGCCAGTGTGAAACCGCAGGCGAGCGGCGCGATCGAACAGATCGCCAAGGTACTGGCGCCGATCGGCGTGGCCTACGACGCCAAGCGCCCCGGCGGCGGCGGCTCCGACCTGTCGCAGATGCACGGCAAGGGCATGGCCGCGCTATCGCTGACCCAGGATGGCACCGACTACTTCGACTGGCACCACACCGCCAACGACACGCTCGACAAGATCGATCCCAAGCAGCTGGCACAGAACATCGCCGTGTATGCGACGTTCTCGTACCTCGCAGCGCAGGCGGATGGCGACTTCGGCTCCGCGCCGGATGCCTTTGCCCGCGATGGCAGCAAAGAGTAGAAGCGTACTCGGCCAGGTACCGCGTAGGTTGGGGTGAGCGAAGCGAACCCCAACCTACTGATCAAGGCGCCGCGTCTGCAGGCGCCTGATCCAGCGCCAGCAGGTTTTCCTTGATCCGGTTGATCACCACCAATGCCTGCTCCAGTTCGTCGTAGTCGATGCCAGCGGTCGCGTCCTTGCGCAGGTCGCGGGCGATCAGCTCCATGTCATCGACAATCACGCGCGCCTGTTCGGTGGTGTGCAGGCGCCACGCGCGGCGGTCCTTCGGATCGTGCCGTCGCTCGACAAAGCCGGCCGCCTGCAGCCGGTCGATCACCCGGCCCACGGCGATCGGTTCCATTTCCAGAAATTCGGCCAGCTCGGTTTGCCGCAGCCCTTCGCGGTGGTACAACACCTTGGTGGCGCGCCACTGTGCACGAGTCAGCCCTAATTTCACCGCGCGCCGATCGAAGTGCTTGCGAAACAGCAAGGTCACATCGCTAAGCAGATAGCCGAAGGAAATGTCTTCCGTTTTTGCCATGATCCGTTGAAACCTCGTCGCGCCCCGTCACTTTATGAAGCATACGTTGCAGTCAACTGCGAAGCCATGCCCATCAACGTCATCACCGCCGACATCACCCAGCTCCGCGTGGACGCCATCGTCAACGCGGCCAACCCCACCCTACTCGGCGGCGGCGGTGTGGATGGCGCCATCCATCGCGCGGCGGGACCGTCCTTACTGGAAGCTTGCCGTGCTCTGCCTGAATGCTCGCCGGGCGTGCGCTGCCCGACCGGTGAGGCGCGCATCACGCCTGGCTTTGCGCTGCCGGCGCGTTACGTGATTCACACCGTCGGGCCGATCTGGCACGGCGGTACTCATGGTGAAGCCCGCTTGCTCGAACACTGCTATCGCAACGCCATGCGTCTGCTGCGCGAATATCGATTGCACACCATCGCGTTTCCGGCCATCAGCTGCGGCGTTTACGGCTATCCCGCTGCGCTGGCGGCAGCCGTGGCCGTGGCCACGCTGCGCGACGAACTCGCCGAGGATTCATCCATCGACGTTCATCTGTGTTGCTTCAACGACACCATGCGAGCCACCTGTCAGCGCGCGCTCGACGAAGCTTGAACTCAGTGCAGCTTGAACGGATACAGCGGTGGTAGATCCGCATTGCCGTCACGCTCATCGGAGGTACGCCAGACGAAGCCGTGCTTGAACACCTCCGCCAGCGTGGCACCGACAGCCGGTGCTGGCGTGCCGGCATAATGGCGCTGCTGCAAGTCGGCGATCGCTGTGCGTTGCTGTCCATCACCGAGCATCTGGGCCAGCTCACCCAGATGCTGGATCGTTGGCCGTTCGGCGCGCGCCCATGCCAGCAGGCCGTGTACCTGTGCCGCCGTATCGCTGCCGCGGGCCGCGTCGAGGAAGGCCTGCTGGTACTTGCGCGCGGAGGCCTGCGCTGGCATCGGCGTGACCGTCAATGGTGAGCGTCGCCGATGACGCCACAGCAACCACGCCAGCACGCTGAGCAGCCACAAGCCGAGGCTGCCCAGTGCAATCCAGCGCCATGGTGTGGTGTGCGCGGCTGCCGAATCAGCCGAAGCTGGTGTCACGGTGGCGACGGTCGTTGACGGCACGGCCGGGTTGGCTGGATGCGTGGCGGCTGCACCGCCGATCGCCGGCAATACCGTCACGCTGTGCGCGGGGATCTGCGCCACTTCCATGCGGTCCGTCAGTACGTTCCACCACTTCAAAGTGGTGGCTGGAATGGTCAGCGCGCCAGCGCGCTCGGGCACGATCGCAAACGCCTGCTGACGCCAGCCGGCGATCCATTGGCCATCGTTGCGAGTACCGGTAACCGGTTTGTCCGGATAGACCGTGGCGCCATCCAACGGTGGCAGGCTGAGCTCGGGCAAGGCTTCAAAAGGCAGGCCGGTCGCCTGCAGATTCATCGTGAGATTGAGTGGTTGTCCCACCCGCAGCTGATCCTGTGTACTGGGCCAGCCATCCAGTGTCAGGCTCAACTGGCGAGCCGGCAGCCACGCGGTCTTGCCCCAGTCGGCGGGTGCCGCCTGAATGTCGGCCGTTACCGCCGGCGCGCTGGCCGAGATCGGGGTGCTGGCACCGAAGAAGCTGTTGGGGTCATTCGGATCTACCGCGTCGCCCTGAAATCCAAGTGCGGGAATGTCGAGGTGCCCGGCGTGCTGCGGGATCATTGCATAGCGCCGCTCGATGACATGGTAGGAGCGACCATTGCGCTGGGCATCGTAGTTCAGATCAGCACCCACCCGGCTTACCACACCGCCGCTGAGCTGTGGATCATCCAGCGCGCCATTGCTGATGGCCGATGCGAAATACAGCCGCACGACGTAGCTCAGTTGCTGACCTACATAGCCGTGGCTCGGCTCGATCTGCGCTTCCATGAAAACATCTTTTTGGGTTGCTGCCGCGGCAGCCGGATCGGGCGCGGTCACCTGCAGTTGCAAGGGCGTGGTCTGCACACCGGCCACGGTCAGCGCAGGAATCTGCAGCAAACCCTCATGCCTTGGCCGCAGCGCCACACCAAGTATCAGCTCGGAGGTGGCCGCACCATTGATCACGCTGAGGCTGCTGTTTTGCGACGTCCCGAGGATCTCGAAATCCTTGCCCAGCACGCCCAGATCAGGCGCACCGAGGTTGCCGGCATCACCGCTGATGTGCAGATTCAACGTCACGGTCTCGCCTAATTGCACGCTGCTGCGATCCAGCGTGGCCTGCACGCTGGCGGCGTGGCCAAGCGCCGGGATCAGCAGCAGTGCCAGCAGCCAACAGCCCATGATTCGTCGAAGCATCACGGTTGCCCTTCCTCGTTCGCTGCGCCGCCATGACGCTGCTGATATTCCAGTTCGAATTTGCGCCGCAGCAGCGCGCCCGGATCATCCGGCACGCGCTGCAGCGCCTGCCTTATATCGGCGGGCAGTTTTGATTGTGGATCGTCCTTCAGCATCGCACCGAGTTGATGGGTCGCCGACGACTGGTCTTTTTGCTGCCCAGCCAACGCCTTATCCATTTGTTGCTGCAACGCCTGTTGCGCCTGTTCGGTGCGTGCCTTTTGCTCGGCTTGTTGCTGCGGGGTCAGCGGCTTGGGTTGATTCGCAGCCTGGCCCTGGCCAGGCTGATCCTGCTTGTCCTGGCCCTGCTTGTCTTGACCCTGCTGCTGCCCGTCCTGTCCCGATTTGCTCGCGGCATCCTGAGCGGACTTTTCATCTTGCGCCTGCTGCGAGTCCGGCTTGCCATCCTTGCCTTGCTCGCCGGACGACGACTGACCGTTGTCACCGTTCTTGCCTTGCTGCGTGTGTTCGTTCGACTGTTGCTTATCCTGTGGCTGCTTTTTCTGCTGTCGCAACCAGTCTTCGACCGCCTTGCGATTGGCCTTGGCGTCGGCGTTGCCCGGGGCGAGTTTCAACGCATGATCGTAAGCACCGATCGACTGCTGATACTGGCCTTGCCTGGCCAGCGCATTACCGAGGTTATACGCCGCATCGCCTCCGGGAGCTTGCTGCAGCGCC
>JBAPPP010000277.1:0-1532 GCA_049280175.1 Rhodanobacter sp. | reverse complement strand
GCCATGCGATTCGCAAGTTCCTGAAGCACGAGCGTGGCCTATGGGTTTTCATGAGCGTTCTTGATTCCAACGACATCCTGGAGCTACCTAACATCGACGTGGCGAGCGTTCACCGCATCACCAACCGCTTCGAGACGGATTAATGCCACACCATGGAACAAGGATAGGTTGATGAAGAAGATTCTCTGCACCCTGGCCGTAGTTGTTTCACTGACTACCCCGGTGCATGCAACAGACAACTGGCAGGCGTCTTGTAAGTCGGCCTCGCGGCTTTCGCGGATGATCATGCAGCTGAGGCAGGACGGTAAAGACTTGTCAGGCGTCATGGACGCCATCAGCAAAACAGGTGATTCCGACTCGCAGAAAATGGCGACAGATCTCGTGATGGAGGCGTACAAAGAGCCGCGCTACCAAACCGCTGAGATGCAGCAGAAGTCAGTCGACGACTTCGCCAATGACATCTACCTCAGATGTGCCGAGGAGTTGAAGGGTAAATAGCGACTCTCTGGACGATTAGCGCCCCGGCTGATCAAAAGGCCCGCTCCGGCGGGCTTTTTTGTGCCTAGGAAATATTCTTACGGCGCAAATTACGGAATCCCGTTGACATCGAGTTACGGAATGCCGTAACGTTCACTCCGAAGCCAAACCGCGGCCGAGGAGTCCTCCATGTACGTCAGCTTGAACACCACCACCGACACGGCGCCGAAGGCGTGGCGCGTGCCCAGTGACCCGAATGCCATCTGGTTTGGCGTCATGGGCAACGTGTCGATCAGCGCGACGCTAGCCGAGACCCAACAGCTCATCACCGAGCTGCAGCGCGAAGTGGCGGCTGAAGAAGCGCGCGTCCGGAGCGTGGCCGCATGATCCCCGTCCATCAGCCCATGCGCTCCCTGCACCGCCAGGCGCAGATCCACACCGACGAGATGCTCGCCCGTGTCTGCCAGCCGGAGCCGTGCTGCTTCGTCGCTCCGGTCGATGACGAGCTGCCGTCCCGTCGCGTCGAGCTGGTGTGCCTCGTGGTGGTGATCGCCATCGGCCTGGTCGGCTGCTGGCTCGTGGGGCTGATCCCGTGATCCCTCTCTACCTCCCCTACGAGTGGTACGAGCTGTCGCCGCAGCAGCAACGCGACCTGCTCGAAGAGATGGCGCTGGAGCGCGAGCTCATGCAGATGCTCCAGGAGCGTCGCCAAGCAGATCAAGCGCGGGCTGAGCGTTACGAAGCCCGCAAGTTTTCACCGCCGGCCACCGCGCCCGTCCTCCCACGGGTTGCACTTTCCCCTGAGTCCGCTGTGGCCGGCACCTCTTTTCCCATGGAGATACAGGCATGAGCAACAACTCAAGCTCGAACAGCAGTCGCGGTATCGGAACCCTCGGCCTACTGGGCGTCGCGTTCGTCGTCCTGAAGCTCACGCATGTCATTGCGTGGTCGTGGTGGTGGGTGACGGCGCCGTTCTGGGGTGGCATCGCGCTGGTGCTGGCTGTCCTCTTGATACTGCTGTTGGTCGCAATCGTCTGCGGCGCAGGGAGCAGCAC
>JBAPPP010000276.1:0-1756 GCA_049280175.1 Rhodanobacter sp. | reverse complement strand
GCTCAACACGCCGCTGTCGACGATGCGCACGCTGCTGCCCGAACTGCGCCGCGAACATGCCGGCGACGCCCTGCTGGCGGAGGATCTGAAACTGCTCGAAGGTCAGGTGGATCGCTGCCGAACAATCCTTCGGGAAATGGTGGCGTTCGGCAAGGCACAGCTGTCGCAGGAATCGGAACGACTCAGCGCGGCGCAGTTCATCCATGGCTGCCTGGAGCGCTTCCAGTTGTTGCGCCCGGAAGCCGAGGTCACCTTGAGCATGGACGAGGGCACGTCGCAAACCGTGCTGCGCACGCCGCCTGGCCTACGTCACGCGCTGATTAATCTGCTCAACAACGCAGCCGATGCCTCGGCCAGCCGCGACTCCCAGGCAGTAGCATTGCAGGTGCTGCGCGATGGCGGCTGGCTGCAGTTGAGCGTGCGCGATCATGGCCCCGGCTTCGCCACCACGGGCGAATTGGCGCTACTCGGGCAGTCGCAAAAGCAGGGCGGCCTCGGTATTGGCCTGGCCTTGGCCGAAGCGACTGCCGAGCGCCTGAACGGCGAGCTGATCGCCGGCAATACCGAGCACGGTGCCGAGGTGTGCCTGCGGCTGCCGCTGGCGGTCATCGCCGATCACTAGAGCCCGCCCTGGAGCTCAGCGACCTGCGACACGACGCCACACGTGCAAGCGCTGTCGCATCCGGCAAGAATGGGCACTGATCCACTTCGAGGAAACGCCGCGATGACCGAGTTACCGCAAACCGTCACGGCGCGACCGCTGCTGCTGGTCGACGACGATGCCACGTTCGTACGCGTGCTGGCGCGCGCACTCAGCTCACGGGGTTTTGAGGTGATCACCGCGACCAACTTCGATGAGGCACGTGCACTGACGCGCCGGCACCAGCCGCGTTACTGCGTGCTCGATCTCAAGCTCGGTGAAGAAAACGGCCTGAGGCTCATCCCCGAGCTGCATGCACTGGTGCCCGATCTGCGCGTGTTGTTGCTGACCGGCTACGCCTCGATCGCCACCGCAGTGGAAGCGATCAAGCGCGGCGCCCATGATTATCTGGCCAAACCGGTCGATGCCGACGCCGTCGTGCGCGCGCTGCTTGATGGCGACAACTCCGACATCGACGACACCGATCCGCCTGACGCCCCCGAAGCGCCACTGGCGCTGCGCCGGCTGGAGTGGGAACACATCCAGCGTGTACTGACCGAATGCGATGGCAATATTTCCGAAACCGCGCGCCGGCTCGGCATGCATCGCCGCACTCTGCAGCGCAAGCTGAGCAAGCACCCGGTGCGCGAGCGGCCCGAACGGGACGACTGAGCGTAGCTCTGCGACGCTGCGCGCATGCCTGTAGCGGCCCCCAAGGCCCACCACGTCGGCAAGAACTCTCCAGCTCGTCATGCGGCGCCATTCCTCTCGCCTGCCATTCCGGCGCCAACGCTTTCGTTCGTCATTCCTGCGAAGGCAGAAGGGCTTTTCAACAGCGAAGCTGGTCCACCTACCGCCCTACCTCGTCAAGAACTTAAAGTCGCTACGTCCCTGCCTTCGCAGGGATGACGAGCCTGGGGACGGATCGTTCGAGGCTACCTGCTTTGCTCCTCCCCCTGCTTGCAGGGGGAGGTTGGGAGGGGGTGGCTTTTGATCTTCTTCGCGAAGAGCGACCCAACCCCAGCCCTCCCCTGCGACCGAAGGGAGTCCCTTCTTCGGGGCAAGCAGGGAAGGGAGCACATCGCAGAGCTGGCGCCGCCGGAACTCAGGGTTGTT
>JBAPPP010000275.1:0-5872 GCA_049280175.1 Rhodanobacter sp. | reverse complement strand
CCATAGAAACCTCGCGGCCCCAGGTCGCTCTCAACTCCCTTCTCCCCCTCGGGGAGAAGGTGGCCCGTGGGTCGAATGTGGGGTCGCCCATAAAAACCTTCGCGGCCCAAGCCGCTCCCAACTCCCTTCTCCCCAGCAGGGAGAAGGTGGCCCGCAGGGTCGGATGAGGGGCTGAATTCCCTCATACACCCCCTCCTCCACCCACGCATCCACCCCCCAAACTGGCACAATGCTCCCATCGCCGCAGACGCCCACCGGGCTCCCCATGCGGCGCAAGGACTCTTTGGCTTGGACCGGATCAGCGCGCGACAACTTTTCGACGGCGTCCACGAACGCATGGGCCTGCGCTGGATATCCGGCATGCGGGGGGAAACGCGTGCGCTCGATCCCGGCGCCGCACAGGCGCGTCGACCTTCGTTGATCGGCTATCTCAACGTCATCTATCCGAACAAGATCCAGATCATCGGCACCGAAGAGCTGAGCTTCCTTGACGCGCTGGATTCGCGCCAGCGCTGGGAGGTGATCCACAAGGTCGCCGCCTATCAGCCGGTGGCCCTGATCGTGACCAAGGACCAGACACTGCCCGCCGATCTGCGCGAAGTGGCGGAGGAGACCAACACGCCGCTATGGGTCAGCCCCAAGCGCAGTCATGAATTGCTGACCTATCTGCAATACCATCTGGCGCGCCTGCTGGCAGCGAAGACGACCCTGCACGGGGTGTTCCTGGAAGTGTTCTCGATCGGTGTGCTGATCACCGGCGAAGCTGGCTCCGGCAAGAGCGAGCTGGCGCTGGAACTGATCAGCCGCGGCCATCGACTGGTCGCTGACGATGCCACCGAATTCACCCTGATCGCACCGGACGTGATTGACGGCAACTGTCCCGAGCTGCTGCAGGATCTGCTGGAAGTGCGCGGACTGGGCGTGCTGAACGTGCGCGAGATGTTCGGCCACATGTCGGTCAAGCCATCCAAGTATCTGCGACTGGTGATCCATCTCAAGCCAATGCGCGACGGCGAGGAAACCGACGCATTGACGCGCCTGACCGGCGACATCGGGCATCGCGAAATCTTCGATGTGCCCGTGCCGATGATCACCATACCGGTGGCACCGGGACGCAACCTTGCGGTCCTGGTCGAGGCGGCGGTGCGCAGCCACGCGCTGAAGAGCAAAGGCATCGATCCAGCACAGACCTTCATCGACCGGCAGGCGCATCAATTGCGCCGGCTGCCTCCGTGGTGACTGCATGAACGAGAACAACGAGCCCCTGCTCAATCCGCTGGACGATCCGCAGGATATTCATCTGATCGTGCTCACCGGCATGTCCGGCGGTGGCAAGACCGTGGCACTGCGTGCGCTGGAGGACCTGGAGTTCTACTGCGTCGACAACCTGCCCTCGGCGCTATTGCCGCAGCTGGTGAACGCGGTGATCCAGGAACGTCGCGGCAAGCGCCGACGCATCGCCGTGGGGGTGGACGTGCGCAACCGCGGCACGGACTTCGCGCACATGCCCGCCGTACTGTCGGGACTGGCCGCTGCTGGCGTGCAGGTGCACTTAATCTTCCTGGATTGCCGCGACGAAGTGCTGATCAAGCGCTATTCCGAAACCCGTCGTCGCCATCCGCTGGCGACGCGGGGTTTGTCATTGGCCGACGCGATCGCCGAGGAGCGCAGGCTGCTGCGCCCGCTGATGGCCATCGCCGAAAAGGTGATCGATTCCAGCGAACTCAACGTGCATCAGTTGCGCCGGCTGGTTGCCACCGGCTATGCACAGGCCACCGAAGGGCTGACGTTGATGTTCCAGTCGTTTGCGTTCCGTCGTGGGCTGCCGCTGGATGCGGATTTCGTGTTCGATGCACGCTGTTTGCCGAATCCGCACTGGCAGCCGCACCTGCGCCCGCTGTCAGGCAAGGATGCGCCGGTGCGCGAATTCCTCGATCACGAACCCATGGTCGGCGAATACTATGCCGATACGGTGCGCTGGCTCGATACGTGGCTGCCACGCTTCGAACAGGATGACCGCAGCTACATGACGATCTCGATCGGCTGCACCGGCGGCCGACATCGATCGGTTTATCTGGTCGAGAAACTCGCCGCCTACTATCGCGATCGTCGCGAAGGCGTGCTCACCTTCCACCGTGAACTCGAGTGATGATCATGTCGACAATCTACGCAACCACCAAAGGTAACCGGTCGTGAGCGTCGGACTGCTGCTGATGACCCACGAGGCGGTCGGCAAGGCATTGATCTCCGCCGCGCACCACGTGATGCCGAAATTGCCGCTGCAGGTAGCGGCGGTGGAAATACCGCCTCAGTCCGATCCGGACGTGATGCGTACCCTGACCGTGCGCCATGCGCGGGAACTCGACCAGGGCGATGGTGTCTTGGTGCTGGCCGATCTCTACGGCGCCACACCATGCAACATCGGTCTGTCACTTGGCGCGCTTGGCGTGCGCCTGCGCTGTGTCTCCGGCCTTAATCTGCCGATGCTGCTGCGCGTACTCAACTATGCGGAAAAACCACTGGACGAACTCGCCGAGATAGCGGCCAGCGGTGGCCGCGGGGGAATCTTCATCGATCATGCTTGAACAAGAAATCGTCGTTTCCAACAAGCTCGGCCTGCACGCCCGCGCCTCGGCCAAGCTGGTGCAACTCGTACATGGTTTCAAATCCACGGTGTGGTTGATCAGCAAAGGACGCGAAGTCAACGCACAAAGCATCATGGGCGTCATGATGCTGGCTGCCGGCCTCGGCACGCCGCTGATCATCCGCGCCGATGGCCCGGACGAGCAATCCGCGCTAACCGCGGTGGCGGAGTTGTTCGAGCGCAAATTCGATGAAGGAGCTTGAATGGGTAGTCCGCCTGCCAACCTGCTGAAACTCAACCTGCTACCCACCCTGGCCGAGCCGGCCCAGTCTGCGGGGTGGCATGCATGAGACATGTGCTCAACGGCACGATCGCCGCCCGCGGCATGGCCCTGGGTCGGGCCCGCCTGGTGCAGCCCAGCCGCTATACGGTCGATACCCGACCGCTGGCTGAGGACGAGATCGAGGGAGAGTTGCTGTTGTTGCATCGCGCGCTGGATACCGCGCGACAGGAACTGCGTGAATTGCGCGGCAAACTGCATGGCGCGCTGGCGCGCGAGGTGAACGAGTTCATCGATGCGCACAGCCTGCTGCTGGACGACGCGGAGCTGCTGCGTGGCCTGGACGATCTGGTGCGGATCGGCCACTACCGCCCCGGCGCGGCGTTGAAAAAACAGCGCGACCGACTTTCCGCGGTGTTCGAGGCGATGGACGATCCTTACCTGCGCAGCCGCAAGGAAGATGTCGAACAGGTGATCAATCGGGTGATCTCCGCGTTGCAGCGGCAGACCAGCCCGGAAGAACGCAAGCTGGCAGCGCGCGTCGGCGAAATCCTGATCGCCGACAGCATCGCGCCGGCCGACATGGCACAGCTGGCCGGCAACGGTCTACTCGGCGTTGTCGGCAGTTCGGGCAGTGCGTACTCACATAGCGCCATTCTTGCGCGCAGCCTCGGCCTGCCGATGCTGGTGGGCACCCGCGACGCGCTGTCGAATATCCATGATGACGACCTGATCCTGCTCGACGCCGAACGCGGCGAAGCCGTGGTGCACCCCACCGCTCAGGATCTGTCGCGCTATCGGGCCTGGCAACGCGAGGCGGTGCTCGAAGGTCGTCGCCTGGCACTGTTGGCGAATGCGCCCACACGTACCCGCGATGGGATCGGCATCAGCCTGCTCGCGAATGCCGAGACGCCTGCCGATGTCGCCATGGCACGCGCCCGCGGCGCCGATGGCGTGGGTCTGTATCGCACCGAATTCCTGTTCCTGCGGCACAAGGGACTGCCATCGGAAGACGAACAGTTCATCGCCTACCGCGACCTGGTGATGGGCATGGGCGGTCTGCCGGTCACGATACGCACGCTCGACCTGGGCGCCGACAAGGCCGACGCCGCCGGCCTGACGATGCGCGGTGAGGACAACCCCGCGCTCGGCGTGCGCGGCGTGCGGCTGTCGCTGCGTTATCCGGCGGTGTTCTCTACCCAGATCCGCGCCATCCTGCGCGCCGCCTGCTACGGCCCGGTACGCGTGCTGGTGCCGATGGTGACCCAGCCGGATGAACTGATCGCGGTGCGCACGCTGTTCAAGCTGGCACGGCAGGATCTGAAACGGGAGAACATCGACCTGCCGGAGAAACTCCCGCTCGGCGCGATGATTGAAGTGCCGGCAGCAGCGATCAATGTGCGCGCGCTGCTGGAGCACGCCGACTTCCTCGCGATCGGCACCAACGACCTGGCGCAATATGTACTCGCCGCCGATCGCGGCAACGACGCACTGGAAAACATCTACAACCCATTGCAACCGGCCTTGCTGCGGTTGCTCTCCCACGTGATCAGTGCCGGGCGCCGCGCGAAAAAGCCAGTGAGCCTGTGCGGCGAAATCGCCGGCGATGTGAACTTCACTGCACTACTGCTGGTACTGGGACTGCACGAATTCAGCATGCATCCCGGCCAGATCCTGCAGGTGCGCGACCGCCTCGCCACGTTCGATCACGCTCACCTGCGCCGACATGCCTCCCGGCTGCTTCGCGCCCCCACCCATGAAAAGGCCGAAGCGCTGTTGAACGAGATCATCGGTTCATTGGCCCCCGGCCTGATCGGTTAGGTGTGCGTTCTGGCCGCTTGGCAGCGGCCATCAGCTCCCTGGCGATGCTTACCCCGACCCTCTCCGTCCGCGAGAACGGCACGTCGTTCGTGTTGTTCGCGATAGCAAATTTGTCACAATTTATTCCGTCTTTCTTCACGCGACTGAGCACATCGTGAGAACTTGCGGGGGCAAAACGGCTGGACGTTCGAATGGCACCGGAGCTCCATCAAGGCTCTCCGGAAGCTTCGTGAGTTCACTCAACAGCTAGGGGAGTCAGTCATGAAGAAATTTCTTCTCGCAGGTTTGTTGGGGGCATTGCTGATGCCCTCGGTAGTCATGGCGCAGAGCAGCTTCGACGGCACCTGGAAAATCGATCTGAGCAAGGTGCAGATGCCGAAGAAGCCCGACGTTCTGCTACTGCAAAACGGCATGTACGACTGCAAGACGTGTGCGCCGGCGATCAGCATCAAGGCGGATGGTGACGATCAGCCGGTCACCGGACACCCGTACTTCGACACGATGGCGCTCAAAGTAGTGGACGATCATACGGTCCAGGAAACCCAGAAGAAGGGCGGCAAGGTCGTAGCGACTTCGAAGACGGTGGTTGCGGCGGATGGAAAAACCGCAGAGTTCGAATTCAACGACAGCAGTGATACCAATGCTGATCCAGTAACGGGCCACGGCACCATGACCCGAGTCGCCATGGGCCCGAAGGGTTCGCATGCGATTTCCGGTTCATGGCGAACAACGAGCTATGGCAATGTTTCGGACAATGCACTGACCTTCACCTACAAGGTTGACGGCAGCATGCTGAGCATGACCAGTCCAACCGGCCAGTCCTACAACGCGAAAATGGATGGTTCGGACGCACCGTATGCCGGTGATCCGGGAACCACCAGCGTGTCGGTCAAGAAACTCGGCAAGAACGGCATCCAGGAGTCCGACAAGCGCAATGGGAAAGTCATCAGCGTCGCGAAAATGACCGTCTCCGCCGATGGCAAGACCATGACGATCGCGGTCAATGACATGCTGCGCGGGTCGACCAGCACGTACGTGGCGACCAAGCAATAAGCGCGTGCGGAAGTTGCCGCTTCAAGCAAAGACGCTGGACAAGTTTGAGGATCTGCAGGCCAGGGAAGGCCTACCGGTACTGACACAAGTCACTCGCCAAGCGGTGCCCCCTCCCCTGCTCGCAGGGGAGGGTT
>JBAPPP010000274.1:0-6851 GCA_049280175.1 Rhodanobacter sp. | reverse complement strand
CGATCATCGCGGCTTTGAGCTTGGGGTCTTTCTGTGCGGCAGCGATCACGGCTAGCACTTCAGCATACCGAGCCTCCTCGCCGGGAAGCGGCCTGGCGTCTTTGAGCACCAACGGCAGTTCATCCACGAACTTTTCTGGGACGACCCAAGGCGTTTCCTCGTTGCCGGAGCCTTGTGCCGGGAACTTGGGTTGCCTGCTCCAGTCGCGCTGCTTCAGCTTGCCGTCGAACATCGACAGCGGATACATGTCGATCTGATTGATCAACGGTTGTACAGCTTGCTTGTCCTCAGGTGTCGCATCCGCAAACACGCGCGGGATTACAAAACCTGTATGAGTCGTGGCACGGAATACTTCGTTGATACCTTTGGGTACCTCAACCTTCCAATCCGGGCCGACCAGCAGATAAAAGCCCGGCTTGGTGCCATACATCTTCCCCAGATCGGCGAAGCTGTCAGTGCGGATGTCGACCACTTGGTAAACCCAGAAGCGATCGCCAAAGTCGGGTACCTGGATGACCACGGGTTCCACGTCGAGGCCGATGCTGCCGGCACCGTAAACCACGTCCTGGTTGGGACAGGCCACCTGCCGCTCCTGTGGCTCGATATAGTCGCTGAGCATGCTCAATCGATTAAGTGGCGCGATGGGCACAATGCCCCCCATCAAGCCTGGTTGCGGAAGATCCTTGAAGGCCTGTCGTCGGTTGTACACATTGAGCATCGGCCAAGCCCAGAAATAGGCCTGGCGGGCGACCATGCGTGCATAGGCCTCTGTGATACGCGTGCCTGCAACCGGACCCGGCAATGGTGAATCGAGACTGTCATTCTTTTCAGTGGAAGTGAGCTTTGTCATCGTCTTAGCACTTGTGTACCCGGGCAATATAAAGACAGACGCAGTAAGCCGTTGAGACAATGAACATCGGCAAGACTACTGGCTCACCGGCTGTCAAAAGGGCTGGCTGAGTACACGGAAAGATAGACTGCTTTACTAGCGCCGAACCACGGTAAAACTACTAGTCATCTCCTGCGAACGGAGTGTCGGGCGCCGTGCAACAAATAGACGTGAGACCGTCAGCCACACCAGTGCAGTACGCCGCCGCGCTCCCACGCTTTGAGAGCGGCGTAGCGGATATCGACACACTATTTCTGGATAACTTTCACCACTTCGAATTGCTTGCGATGCTCGTTGACGAAGAGCCACTGGATAATTTTGACCCGATGGATCGCTCGATGATGCAGTCCACCGGCATCGAAAAGGGCAAGCCATTCAACCCCGACACCAAGATGAAAACTCTCCTGACGGAAGCTGCGCGCCTGGGTGGCGCCATGGCGCGTGCCAATACCGGCAAGTCGACATCCGGTGCTTATTTCTACACTGATCGGCAATGGCAAGGCATAAGCGGCTCCGCCTCCGTCGTAGTTTGGGTTATCGAGCTGCACAGCGTCATCCCGGACAGGTGAGGATCCAGGAATGGGGCTTGTCCATTGAATGTGCGGCCTACTTGCTGCCGCCGCTCGGTCTGAGACACACTCCTCGAATGAACGACAAGCTGCTGGCACTCCGACTTTTCGTGCGTGTTGCCCGCACCGGAAGCTTCTCTGCTGCGGCGCGAGAGCTTGACCTTTCACAGCCGTCGGTATCGCGGATCATCGCGGCGTTGGAGGATGACGTTGGTGCGGCTTTGGTTACCCGCACGACGCGGGCTGTCACGCTGACTGACGCAGGCAACGACTACCTGACCCGCGTCGAAGCGATCCTGTCGTCGCTTGAGGAAGCTGATCACGTTGCTCGTGGATCACTGGAATTGCGCGGCTCGCTGCGTGTTGCCATGCCTGCGAGCTTTGGCGTGCGCGAAATCATACCCTTGATGCCGGGCTTTCTTGCGCGCCATCCTTCGCTAAACGTCAGCTTGTTGATGAGCGATCAACGGCAAGACTCCATCAAGGAGGGTGCCGATGTCGCACTCCGACTGGGTGACCTGGACGATTCGAGTGCGACCGCGCGTGTGATCGGGCGCACGCAGCGGTTGATTGCGGCGTCGCCGAGTTATCTAGAGGCGAACGGCACGCCCGAGGCGCCCGCAGATTTGGCTGCCCATGCGGCTATCGTTGGGCCTGCTGGGACGAGCTCCGGAACATGGTCCTTCCAGAAGGACGGCCAAAGCGTATCGGCTCGCATCAATTGTCGCCTGACTGCGTCCTACAACGAGGCGGCAGTAGCCGCCGCCGTCGCGGGAATCGGTATCGTGAACACGTCTTTGTGGGGCTGTCGCGCCGAACTCGCCAATGGCACGCTGACTCAGCTGCTTCCCGACTGGAAGATGGGTGAGGTCGAAGCCCACGGCCTGTTCACCCCAGGCCGACGATCGAAGCCTTCGGCACGCGCGTTGGTCGAGTATTTGATCGCGGAACTTCGTCGCTAGGCTTCGAGCTTGTGCCGCGCATCTGTGGCGTCTCGATCGAGGCAAGCGGTGAATGCACACGCACATCGGTTGGATGTTCGCATCGGCACGGTGTCGCCGGTCTGTTAGCCAGGCAATTTCGCCGCGAGCAGATCGATCTTCTCAATCTGCGGTGGGGTGCTGAGCAAGGCGGCTGCGTTGGCCATCAATGCAGCCGCAATGGGACCTTGCAGGTGGGCTTGACGGCCTTCCTCGTCCGCAAAGGCGTCGAAAACGCCAAACGTCGAAGGGCCAAACTGCAGCGCAAACCAGGCGACGGTGCCCAACTCGGCATTGGCGAGCGGCAGTGCGCTGGCAAGAAAAGCGGCGACGGCGGCCTCTTTGCCGGGTTTGGCTTCGAGGCGGACGAACAGGGCTAATTTGGTCATGGAATGCTTCTCCTGAAATGAAGGTCACGGCTCTACGAATCCGTGGTCATAGGGCTCGCTCGGATGTGGACGATTGGTCCTTTTTTCCGACGGCCCCACGTTGGACATATTCGCCCAGTTTGAGAGTGGAAAGTCATTCATTGGACGAATAAGTCTTAGTTGTCGACGCACCTACTTACGTGTTCACCGATCGACGACAGTTCATTCAGACGCCAACGGGGCGCCATCAACCCAGGACACAACTTCATGACTACACTTACCGGCAAGGTCGCCATCGTCACCGGCGCCTCCAAAGGCATCGGTGCCGGAATCGCCAAGCTTTTCGCCAAGTCAGGCGCCTCGGTCGTCGTGAATTATTCGACCAGCAAGGACGCAGCGAATGCCCTGATCGCCGAGATCAAGAGTTCCGGCGGCAAGGCAATAGCCATCCAGGCCGACTTCTCGAAGACCGCCGATATCCAGCGACTGTTCGAAGAATCGAAGCGCGCCTTCGGCACGCTCGACATTCTGGTGAACAATGCAGGTGTCTACGCCTTCGCACCCTTGCAGGACGCCACAGAGCAGGAATTCCATCGTGAGTTCAGTACGAACGTGCTCGGCGTCATCACTGCGACGCAAGAGGCGGCGAAGTACTTCGGCCCGAACGGCGGCAGCATCATCAACATCAGTTCCATCGCCAGCGTCGGCTACATGCCCAACTCCGTGATCTACGCTGCGACCAAGAGCGCAGTCGACTCCATCACGCGCGTGACCTCGGTCGAACTCGCGCCGAAGAAGATCCGCGTCAACGGTATTGCTCCAGGTGCCACCATCACCGAAGGCATCGCGGCTCTGGGTTGGCCGGAAGAGGCCGTCAAATCCGTGGTCGCCACGATCCCATTTGGTCGCCCGGGTCAGCCAGAAGACATCGCTCGCGTGGCGTTGTTCCTGGCCTCCGATGATTCGGCCTGGGTGACCGGCCAACGCATCACCGCTTCTGGTGGCCAGCGCGCCTGATCGGCCTTGTATCCCAGCGGTTGCGATAGGCAATCGTTGGGATGCGTTCGTCTATCGTCAGCGTCCAATCATTCGCCAAAGACACGCGCTCGGAGGTCGCAGCGCGCACGCGCTGGCGAAGTAGCGGGGTAAATGACCATCTTGCGGCGTGCACGCGCCAAGCCGGACTTTCCGAAACATTTCAAAAAATTCCCCCGACTTAGAGGACACTTCACTGCGTTGTTGCACCAAACCGGCGCAAATCCCATCATGGTGCAATGAACGCGATGGCTTGGCGCACTTGGGCAGATCAGATGGCGACCGGGCTGGCCGTGGTCGATGCCGCGTTGCATCTCAAGTGGATCAATCCCGCGCTTGCTGAGTGGCTGGAGCTCGGCACGCGTACTGCGGTGGGGCAGTCGCTGGGCCTGTGGTTGAGCGATCCGGATGGGCTGGCGCGGGCCGGCCGGAGTTTGCTGGAGCAGCGGCCGCAGCAATGGCGTGGGGTTGCGCTGGTCACGGCCAGCGGTCGCGAAATCACCGCGGATATTGCGCTGCAGCCGTTCGACGACGGCCTTTTGCTCGAAGTGCATGCGCTGGCCGAGCCGCTATCGACCAGCTCGCCGCTGTCGGCCACGCTGCGTGGCTTTGCGCATGAGGTGAAGAATCCGCTGGCTGGTTTGCGCGGCGCGGCGCAGCTGTTGCAGCGGCGCGTTGGTAGCGAGGATCTGCAGGCACTGGCCGGTTTGATCATCGATGAAGCGGATCGTCTGGGCGCGCTGGCCAACCGGTTGCTGCATCACGACGGCGGAGCGCAGCTCGGCCCGGTGAATATCCATCAGTTGCTGGAGCGGCTGACCGATCTGCTGCAGGCGGAGCCTTCGCCACCGCAACTGCACCACGACTACGACCCCAGCGTGCCGGATCTGCTCGGCGATGCGGACCGGCTACAGCAGGTGCTACTGAACCTCACGCGCAATGCGCTGGAAGCGGGCGCACACACGCTCACCTTGCGCACCCGCGTCGAACACGGCTTGCGGTTGGGCGAGCGCGTGCTGCGCATGGCGCTGCGGGTGGATGTGATCGACGACGGCCCGGGCGTGCCGATACAACTGCGCGACACGTTGTTCCAGCCGCTGGTGTCCGGTCGCGCCGACGGCAGTGGACTCGGGCTCGCGTTGTCGCGCGAAATAGCCCACGAACACGGCGGCGAGCTGCGTTGTACGAGCCGACCCGGCGAGACGGTGTTCTCGCTTTACCTACCGCTGGAACGCGCACATGACTGAAGAAATCTGGATCGTCGACGATGATCGCGGTGTGCGTTTCGTGCTGGCCGAGGCGCTACGCGATGCCGGTCTGGCGATACGTGAGTTCGGCGAGGTGGCCAGTGTGCGCGCGGCGCTGCAGGAAGCGCGGCCGGCATTGTTGCTCACGGACGTCCGTATGCCCGGCGAGGATGGTTTGAGTCTGTTGACCGAATTGCAGGCACAGGGCATCGGCCCGGTGATCGTGATGAGTGCCTACACCGATGTCGCCACCACCGCCGCGGCGTATCGCGCCGGCGCGGTGGACTATCTGGCCAAGCCGTTCGATCTCGACCAGGCGGTCGCGGTAGTGCAGCGGGCATTGGCGAGCGTGACGCTACCTGCAGCGACCAGTGAGCATGCTGTCGCGCCGAACCATGCGCTGCTCGGCGAGAGTGCGCCGATGCGTGAAGTGTTTCGCCTGATCGGCCGCGTGGCCGCCAGTGACCTCAACGTGCTGATCACTGGCGAGACCGGCACCGGCAAGGAGCTGGTTGCACGCGCGCTGCACGAGGAGAGCGCGCGGCGCAGCAAGCCCTTCGTTGCATTGAACACCGCGGCGATTCCCAGCGAGCTGCTGGAGAGTGAGTTGTTCGGTCACGAGGCCGGCGCGTTCACCGGAGCGACGCGTCGCCACGCTGGCCGCTTCGAGCAGGCTGAGGGAGGCACGTTGTTTCTCGACGAGATCGGCGACATGCCACTGGCGTTGCAGACCCGCCTGCTGCGCGTGCTGGCCGGAGGCGAGTTTTACCGGGTCGGTGGTCGCGAGTTGATCCGCGGCAACGTGCGCATCGTGGCGGCCACCCACCAAGATCTGGCGACGCGCGTCGCCGCCGGACAGTTTCGTGCCGATCTGATGCATCGGCTCGACGTGGTGCGCATTGAATTGCCGCCGTTGCGGACGCGACGAAGCGATATTCCGTTGCTGGCCCAACATTTCCTCGCGGCCACCGCGCAGGAACTGAAACTGCCGCCGAAGCGATTCTCACGCGCGGCGCTCAAATTGGTGGCGCAGCGCGATTTTCCCGGCAACGTGCGCGAGCTGGAAAACCTGTGCCGCCGATTGACCGTGATCGCGCCAGGCGCGGAAATTCTTCCGGCCGATCTGGGTGGTGCAACCGCGAGCGCATCAGGTAGTGGTGAATGGACCGATGCATTACGGGAGTGGGTAGTCGATGCGCTGGCCAGGGGCGACGCAGACATTCACGCACGCGCTCGCGACGCGCTTGACCAGACCCTGCTGCAGGCAGCGTTGCTGGCCAGCGAAGGGCATCGACAGAATGCGGCGCAGGCGTTGGGCGTGGGGCGCAACACGTTGACCCGCAAGTTGGGGGCGTCGCGCACGCGGAGGCGCTAGCTTTTACTTGTTCTTTCTTTTGGGGCGAGGGTTGGTATGAGGGGCGGGTGCTCGCGAGACCGCTGACTTCTCGTCACCCCTGCGAAGGCAGGGGCCCAGCGCCCTTACCCGTGACCTCGTCGCTCCCTTTTTGCTCTTGCTTCTTTTGCTGCTCTTGTGGGAGCGACTTCAGTCGCGATGCTCTGGGTTGGGTTTGTTGCTTCAGAGCTGTAAGAGCGTTTCGTCCTCCTGCGGAGGGCGAGTCACTTTTCTCTTGCGTGGTGTTTAGACCGGAGACATAGGTAACAGGTGTGCCAAGACATGGGTTACACCTCGGCATAGGTTCATCGCCTGGTCGAGGTGCCATTTCATGCCCTGGAAGGAAACCACATCCATGTCCCTGCGTAAT